>NZ_JBFUEB010000008.1:0-94384 GCF_056404395.1 Rhizobacter sp. P2_D12
GCGAGTGGGCCACCGTGTTCGGCGATGCGAAGATGACCACTGCGCTGCTGGACCGGCTCACGCATCATTGCCACATCCTGGAGACCGGCAACGACAGCTACCGCTTCAAGAACAGCTCCGCTCAACCCACACTGCCCAAGAAGGAGTCCAAAGCCAAGAAGTTATCCACAACGTGAGCCAGCTTGGCTCGAAAACGGGTGGGTCAACATTGGATGGAAAACCCGGGTCAGCTCTCCGTGGAACTCAACAACGTGTCGACATCTGCCGGAGGGTCCGGCAAATGTCCTATTGAGGCCACGTTATTAATAACTCATCGAATGCAAACGATGAGCCAATCTACGTTCGTCGTCGGGGCGGCACAGTGCCCTGCGGGCGCGTAGTTGGGTCCGTCCGCCGAGCGCCGCGGAGCCGGCTGTCGGACATGGGATGAGCCTGCAAGCGTCGGTCCAGCTCGACGGCAAACGTGACGAAGTCAACCTCCAGCGCGCGCAGCCAAGCACGCAGCTCGATCACATCGAGCCGGCGTTCGCCGCTTTCGACCTTGCTAACCGTGGCTTGGCCGCGGCCAAGCCGCTGCGCCAGGTCGGCTTGGCGCAGCTTGACGGACTCGCGGTTGCTCCGCAGAAGCTCCAGGAAGATTTGCTGATGACGGCTGTTTAGAGACTTGAACATGGCGACCCTTAGCCAGCCAGACTAGCCGTACCCGTCGCGTATTCGGAAAGGGAATCTAACCACAGGCTGCGCGGTAGCACAAAGGGCAACGAGCTCGCCAGATCTCGAGCGACTGCAGATACTTCTGGTTATAAAAAACTCAGCTGCTGGACCGAGTCCGGCGGCGCTCTTCAGCCGATGTTTGTCTGCCACAAATCGTTCGAATTTCCCGTCCCTCCGCTCCTTCGCTCGCCCGGGTCCAGCTACTACCGGACAGTCGAACTCTCGCTTCAGCTACCTTGGTTCATCGTCACGTACCTGATCCGCGAGGGTGAGAACAGCTGCTTGCGTTCCGTTTGCTGCAGCTGGGACAACGACCTCATTGAGTTGATCACCCCGCAGGCGTTGACGCAAGCTACCCAGACGTCGCCGCCGACACAGCAGGCGGTTGCCTCCTTGCAGCAAGTCGTGCCGCAGCCGGATGGCAACGGTTGGGCGGTTCGTGACATTCGAAGCGTATGGACTGCGCTCAACGCCTCATCGGACGAACAGGTTGTGATCCTGGAGGACGCATACGGAGCCCAGTTCTACGGCACGTTTCCGAGTGATGAAGCGCCGATCGTTGGTGAGCGACGCCTCGTCGCCCGGATCTGCATGTAGATGCCGCCCATTTCACGCCCCATCCTGTTCTGCGGGGATCCGCATTCCCGGTTTCATCAAATCCTCGAGAGCGCGCGTCGCACCCGTGCGTCGAACGTCGTTCTTCTCGGGGACATGGAGCCTTCCTGCCCTCTTGAAGAGGTGATGGCTTCGCTGCAACAGGACGGCATCGAGTGGTACTTCGTTGCAGGCAACCACGATGCCGACAGCCAGGTGTTAGCCCGCCGCGTCTGGAACCGGAACACGGAGCCGCACAACGTACACGGACGCGTGGTTACGCTGAAAGGAGGCCTACGCTTGGCCGGCCTCGCCGGCGTGTTCAGGGGCGATGTGTGGTACCCGATGGTCGGAGACAAGAACGGAGGCCGATCAACGTACTACTCTCGACTGGATCTCGAGCGCGTGACCCCGCGACAGTACCGTTTCAATCCGTACAATGCGGCGGCTCCCCAGGTGCACCACAAGCACTGGGCCAGCATCTTCGAAGAGGAGTACGACGCCTTGGCAGAAATGCAGGCGGACATTCTGGTGACGCACGAGGCACCTTCCTACCACTGCGACTTCAGCGGCAAGGGAACGGGCTTCCGAGCCATCGACGAGCTGGCAGACTTACTCGGTGCGCGATACGCGGTCCACGGACATCATCACGACAACCAGGACAGCTCTGGATACTGGGTACAGCAAAGGTTCGAAAGCCACGGGGTAGGACTGCGTGGCGTCTCGGCGCTGTGGCCCGACGGCCGATGGGAGGTTGTCGTGCCGGGCGAGATCGACGATGCACGTCGGCGACAACTGAGGGCATCAGAATGAGGCTCCTCGTGTTCGGCGATTCCACCTCGAGCTCGTCGCACGGCCGATCCGGCCGGCTGGCGTGAACTACGACGCGGTGGAACAGGCCGTCGACATCCACCGTCATGCGCGCAACGCGACGCATTGGGCGAAGAGAGGCAGTGCGTTCGGCGGCAAACTGGCTGCACGGCGAACTCGGTGACGCGATGCACGCCGTGCTGTGCGGCGCCGGGCACAACCTGAGGATGATCCTGCGGTACCTGCGGGTACTTGGCTAGCCTGTAGCGGCGGCCCTCGTATGGCTCTCGTTGCTCATCGCCTGCTTGCTCAGGCCTCCTGCCGCACCTCGCGCTTCAGTCGCCGGTTGACAACGAGTTGTTCAGGGCAGATTACTCATCGTCGTTCAGCGCGTGTCGCTGCCAATCACGCGCTCGGCGTAGAGATCGGCTGCACTGTGCAGATCTGCGAACTGGTCGGCACCGAAGGCAAATGCTCCGGATGAGCGCTCGACGCGCTGCGTGCCAGGTCGCCACTTCTACTGCGTGCCCACGCCACCCTCAATCTGTACTGCGGCGGACTGAGCGGCTGGCGTTGACGCCTTTCGAGAAACGCGCCGCTTGCGCTTCGTTGGTTCGTTGGAAGACTCAACACTCGACGGAGATCCCGAAGCATCGATCAGGAACCGGTTGCGGTTCTTCACACCAACAATCCAATTCGGAGGCTTGCCTCGCCCAGTCCATGTCTTGCCAGACTTCGGATCCCTGTATTTGGGCGCTCCGACAGTGATCTTGGCCTCGCGTCGACCCTTGACGGCCGCCCGTTTTTCGAGGCTCCGCGCCAGACCCAGATCCTCATGCGTCAATCCGTAGGCGGCAATGGCTTCCTTGATTCTTGATATAACGCCGGCCACTTCCGCTTTCCGCAGTTTCTCGGCCTCCCGTTCCAACTTGACAATCTGAGCCTTTAGCGATGCATAGGTCTTCATGAATATGTTTCCAACGAAGTATCGGAATGGGCCATTCTCGCCTCGATTTGATGCTTAGCGCTAGCGGACCGCTGTGAAGTCGACAAGCGCCCTGCCCAAGGCCAAGGTCTGCTATGCCCAGCGGTTGCGGTCTATCACTCGGAAGCCTGCCACCGTCCGCTGGCCGCCTCGATGCGGACGTTGGAAAGATCCAGGAACTTCAGCGGCACTTGGGCAAGGACAAGTAAGAACGGAACGACGCACCACACTAGACCAAGTCAGCCGAGTTCTCTGGCCACCAGCGATCCAACAATTAGCTCTGCCCACCGCAGGCAGTCGAAGACTACTGATCGAAGGATGGGCTTGGAACCGTGCACATCCCCCATCTTGGAACGCAGCGTCTGCATCACGTAGGCCCCTTGATTCAATGCACCCTCGAGGTTCTTGTGGAACGGCACGATCTCGGACTGCGGCCAACCGAGTTCTTTGAGCTGCTCGTCGAGAGTGGTCAGTACGCCCTTTGCCTGTGCCGCCTTCTTGCACGCCTCCTGGAATGAGGCGTCGGCGGGATCGCCGAGACTCATCTGCCTGTAGACCATCGCGGTCGCCGAGTCCACGGCCCCACATGCTGCAGAGATCGCGCCGGACAGATCACCGTCTCTGAATCGCTGCGCTGCCTTCAAGAGGTCCTTCCGACACTCCCCGGGCGTGTCATCGAGCGTTTGAGGGCTCAGCACCTGGATGGGAACGAGCGTCTGATCGACAAACGACCACCCCAGCCGATCCAGGTACTCCGACAATTTCTCTTGAGATTGAGGCCTACGACGCAGGACCTCTTCGATGATGATGGTCAGGAACTTCTCTCGAGCGCTCGGTAGCATCTTGGCGTACTGCCGGTCCACCGCGGTCATGAGCTGACCTTTCGAGGCGCCCCCTTGCTGCTTCTGATCAAGGTGAGCGAGTGTCGTGACGTCGAGGCCACCCAAGCCAGTGACTTCCTTGATGTCGTAGAAGATCAACTCTTGGAGGCATGCGCGCACGGCTGGCCATGCAGCAAGAAAATCAGCAGGTGAGTTCGTAGTCGTAGACATTGTCACCGGCGCCGGCACTTGCACCTGCGGTGTCGGTTCCGGGATACGCACAATAGCAAGCCGGCGAACCTCTGGCACGATAAAACCCTGAATGAGATCGATGTCCTCCAGCGCGGCTCCCCGCTGCGGGATCAGATCCGCCAATTGCTTTGCAAGCCGAGGCCATCCGATGGAGTCGCAGTAGGCCTTCAGCGTCTTCAGCATGCCTGTCAGGACGTTGTCGATGAAGGCGCGCGGCTCTGGGTCGTCTAGGTAGTCGTTCGGCTTGATGCGCAAGGCTTCCAGCCCTTCGAGTGCTGCGAAGAGACCCTTTGCTTGGCTCGGCGAAAGCTCGCGTTCTACGTCAAGCGCGACTATTGGGCCAGAAGGCTCCCTCTCCTGCTGATCGATGAGTAAAGCTTGCAGCGGCGACACTACCGGTGGGTTGCTCCACCTCCGGACTTGTTCAAGGAGCGCGCCGTACGTCTCGTACTGGAGAATCGCCTCCGCCGGCGTCACGAACGCATCCACCAAGCGCAGGTCGGTGCTGCCGCCCGCGCACCAAATCGAAACGTCCCGCATCCGTTGAAGGGCCTCGTCGACGATTGCTCGAGACATTCCGACTTCATCGGCCAATGACACCACGGGCACCTGGCGGTCTTGATCACGAAAGTAGCGACGACGCAGGGCGCCATAGAGCAGCTCGATCTGCCCGAGCAAAAGGATTGCCTTTGGGGAGCCTACCTGAGGTAGTGCTGCAGCGGACACGATGTAGTTGCCACCGTCGCGCTTCAGCATGCCTTCTCGTTCGAGTTCGTCGAGAGACGAGATGTCCGAGTGATGCTCGACTCGGAATTTCAGTGCTGGCAGTGTGCTGCCAGGCGCGACCGAGCGGTCCAATGCAAGCACAAGAAGGCGCTTTTTTGCATCGGATAGTCCCTGGGCGTTAATATCGTCCATCACATCGTTCGAGCGTCTGATTCACGTTGCGAGAGTCTATTGAGCCCGCGCTGCGCCGCCCACGCCGCAATCGGGCTGTAACGTTTCCACCATCGCTTTAGCGCAGCAGTTTCACCCGCAGGCGACGCGCCCGTTCGGTGAACGCCTTCTCGCCGCCTTCGAGGATGTCGCACACGACCTCACGGATACCGGCATCTTCCAACCCGCCGGCGACGTAGCTGAWGGACGGCAAGCCGCCGTCCGCTGCAGGGCTCGCGTTCGCCACGATGATCTGATCGGCATCGGTATTGATGACCAGGTTCGCGTTGTGCGTGACCATGATCACCTGGCGCTTGGCCTTCGCTTCGACGAACAACGTGACCAGTTCGTCGAACACCGATTTCGGATCAAGGTTCTCTTCGGGCTGGTCGATGATCAGCGGGCGGTCGTCGGAGTCATCGAGCGCGAGATAGAGCAGCAGCAGGACGATGCCTCGAGTTCCCGGTGAGAGTTTGCGGATATCGATCCCGTCGTAGAGGATTTCGTACTGGACAGCAATGTGGTCGGTGCTAAACAGCCACTGCGCGAACCGCTTCAACCAATGCCGGAACGCCTCCTGCTCGGCCGGCGCGTACGGCGCGTGCGCGAGCAGCTCCTTGTAGTGCGCCGTGATGAAGGCGGACATCGCGCCTTCGATGTCTCGTGCGGAACCGGTCTCCCACGTCGGCTGAAGTTCCGCGCGTGCGATCTTCTCCAACGCACCGATCCCGTAGAACGAGCCGGCCTTGCGGCGATCGATCAATTCTTCCTCGCCTTCGGCGGCCCAGCGGGCGACATCGGCGATACGCCTGACCTTGACGCTGAGTCGCTTCAGCGTTCCGCTCATCGCATCGAGCCGTTGCATCAGCGGCGCATACAACTCGATCAACGCCTCTTGTTCGTTGATCACCGCGGCAAACAGACGTCCATACGCCTCGTCGCGCTCACGCTGCAGCGCCTTGCGACGATCGAACGCGCCCTTCGCGTTGTCCAGCCGGGTCTTCAGTGTCTGCAGCGCGGCCTTCTCGGTCGTGATCTTCTTGGACAGCGACGCGTACTGGTTCTGCACCACCTTGTCGGCGCTGATGGACAGTTCCAGCCTCGCCATCTCGGCCCGCAGCAGCGCTATCGTCGACTGCTTGAGGTCTGCATCCAAAGGGATCAGCGGGACCTTTAGATCGCCGGGCAGTGGCACGGTCCCGTTGATCTTGGCGATCTCCCTGTCCCCCCAGGTGATGTAGCCGGTCAAGGCCGAGTCGACGTTGCCCTTGTAGACCAGCAGAAAGTCGTCCCACTGCTTTGCATCCAGCCCGCTGCCATGGTGCCTGGACATCACGTCGCGCAGCATTTCGGGCGACCTGGCGTTGCGCGTGTTGTTCACCTCGTCTTGCATCGCAACGAAGGTCCGGCGCTGCGCGCCAAGGGCGTTGACCCGGGCATTCAGGGAAAGGACGGCTTCGGCAAGTGCCGTGTGACGCTGAACCTGTGCTTCGGTGCCCTTCTTGATCGCGAGCTTGGACTGGTCCGCGGTGTAGCCCTTGATCAGCTTGTCCTTCGCGGCCACCTGTCCGGCCAGGGCCTCGACGAGCGCTTCGTTCTCCAGTTCCACGGCGATGCGATCCGAGGTCGCCACGATAGCCTCCCCCTCCAGCCGGCGAGCCTGCTGATAGCGCACCGTCCGCTGGTCGCGCAGCTCTTCGAAACTGTAGGCGCCCTCCTGGCCGTCCTGCGTGTACGCCTCGAAGATGACTCGTTCGATCTCGCGTACAAGCCCTTCCGAGGCCCCCTTGGAAGAACACAGCTCCTCGACGAACTGTTGCGACAGATATCGCGCGCGCGGATATGCAAGGTCGTCGGCGTCCCTACCGTCGAGCCAGCAGACCGACGGATCACCGCCACCGCCCCAAGACAATGCCGCGCGTGCATCGCCGATCAGCGGACGCGCCCGGACGAGAAACGATGGGCTGATGTTCTCGTCCGCATTCCACGCTCTCTCGGAGATCGCGCCGCACCCGGCGGCGATCACGTCGGCCAGCGCGGTCTTGCCCGACCCGCGCGCGCCGATGATCGCGACGAGCCCAGCGTTCAACAGTATGTCGTTGGTTGTGATCCACGACGCGTCATCGATGCGGACCTGAGAGATCACTTGCGAAGGCATCGCCCCCTTGGGCGGTTCGCTGCCGACCCAGGCGCGGCCATGCGGATCGATGCAGGCCTGGCGCAGCGCCTCGAAAGTCAGTGCGCCTTTGACCCAGGTGTACCGGTCCTCGGCAGGCCGTCCGACGGTCGCAAGATCGTGCGCATCGCAGCCATTGAGGCAAGGTTTGCAGCCGTCGTACCGATGCAGCAACTGCTCAGCGGTGACGTCCTTCAGGCCCAGCCAGAACTCACGCTGCGCCGGACTACCCGCGAAGATGATGTGCGAGAACTTTTCGATCTCCTGACGGATCGTTTTGTCTGAAGCCTGCTGCAGTCCCGAGGTGCCGTCGCCCTTCGCGCCCGCGACCGCAATCAGAATGTTTCCTCTCGCCCAAGCGCTCTCCTTGAATGCGTTGCGCAGCCCGTCGAAGCTGACCCTGAACTGCGTGGCACCGTATGCCAGCGCCTTGCGATCGTCCTTGATCGATGTATCGGACACCTTGCCCAGCCGGATCAGATCGACTTCGGTACAGTCGTAGCGGTCACTGTGCGCCCCGAAATGCAGACGCGACAGGAAGCGCTTGATCTCTTCCACGTGGTCTGGATCTTCAGGACTCGCGAGGAGATGGAGATTGACGAACCCGGTCTTGGCAGCCACGTCGAGGCGAAGCTCGATGTTCGGGAACAGGAGCTTCACGCCCGGCAGACGCCCTTGTTCCCTGTGGCGGCGCACCTCTTGGTAGGTGTTGGTGGTGTAGTAGTCGGTGATGCCGAGCGCTTCGATGCGAGGCGTGCACGACTCGATGGCTTGCAAATACGCCGCCCACGGATCGTCGCCGCCAAACTGGTCGTTCAGCACGGTGCCAGGCCCGTGGATGTGCGGGTCCCAACGATGCCACTGCGAACCGCTCGTGATCATCCTGCACTCCTCCCCTTCATCTCTTCGGCGGTGACGGTGCGCTTGTTCGAAACGCCGCCGAGCGCTGGCCCCATCGTGCCGCACGCCATCTGATCGCGCCGCAGCAATTGAACCCGGCGAAGAAGAATCGCTGCAAGCCCACACCGCCGCTCATCCTGTGCGCAATCCAGCCGTCGCCTCGCGGCGACCCAACACGATCGCACGACGAGGCCGATGCGACATCCGCACAGAGCAGGATGCAACGCCGCCGGGCTTGTGCTCAAAGGCCGTTCACTCCGCCTATTCAGTATCACACACCATGCCCATCGACTGCCGACAGAACTACCGCGTTGCCGGCCTGTCACTGCCCCTAGGCGGAAGGCGTATGGCACTGACCTGATCTACGGCAACGCGTTGCCGTCCTGTTCGATGTCGTCGAGCTTCGCCGGCTTGACGCGAAGCCGCTGCGCGATGTCTTGCGCAGCGCAATCCCGATGCGCGCGCTGCTCTCGCTCGACGAAGGACGTTCGGACCGGTTTGCGCGTCGGCGAAGACCCTTCCTACTCGCTGGACTGCTTCTCTCTGGCCGGAATCCGCGCGAACGACCCCGAGCAGTCCTTTGCCCCGCAGACATTCTTCGCGGCCACGCTGCGGTTGCAGCCACTCAACTTCTGACTCTGACGGCACGGTCTTGTACTCGCTGCGGTCATCGCCCCAGCGGAGGGGGCAAACTAGCGTAAGTGGTACGCCGGCGCCAAAAGTATGCTTCGCGGAAAGACAAACATTGCAGGGAGCGTCAAAACACATGGCGACACTAGGTTCTGTAGGCCCTTCTAGAAGCGGAGACCAGTTCCACTATCAGTGGGCTGCTCGGCAATGCCTCGGGCTTCTTGCCGGGAAAGACGGTCTTGTGGCGGTGTCGATTGAAGGGGCATCGCTGGCCGAAGGTGATGCCTCGACGGACGCTGGCGATGAGGTCATTGACGTCGGCCTTTACTACGGAAGCGAGGAGCTGACTGAGGCCAAGGCCATCCGTTATGTACAGCTCAAGCATTCATCCAAACAGGCGCACCAGTCGTGGACAGCGAGCGGTCTGGCCAAGACCATGGCCGGTTTCGCCAAACGCTTCAAGGACTTGGAGAACACGCTCGGAATCGACGTCTTGGCCGAGAGGGTGAGATTCAGCTTTCTGACCAACAGACCAATCGACGAAGGCGTTCTTGAAGCCTTGGCCGACATCGCCGCGGGCGTTAAGGCACCGCGCCACGGTGCAACTGCCCGCCTGCTGATGCGTTATGCGAAGCCGGCAGGCGGCAATGTGCAGCGCTTCTTTAAAGCCTTTTCGGTAGAAGCCGGCGAGCCCGATCTGTGGGAGCAGCGCAATCTGCTGAGCCAGGATCTTAGCGCGTACATGTCGGAGCCAGACGCTGACGCCCCCCTGCAACTGAAGGAGTTGGTCACTCGCAAAGCCGCAGACGAGGGGGCGAAGGACCGTTCGATCCGGCTCTACGACGTGCTTCGCGTCTTGCAAGTGACTGAGATCGATCTCCTGCCTGCGCCCTCATTAATCTCCGAGCCAAAACAGGTGCTCCCGCGGGCGCAGCAGGCGGACATACTGACGGCGTTGCTTGCCGCGCAACGCCCCGTGGTCATCCATGCAGACGGTGGCGTGGGCAAGTCAACTCTGTCGGCACGTCTGGCCCGCGCCATGCCCGAGGGGTCGGTCGCAGTGCTGTACGACTGCTTTGGTGACGGGACGTACCGCCAGGCCTTGAAGTACCGCCATCGGTATCGCGACGCTCTCGTCCAGATCGCGAATGAACTTGCAGCCCAGCAGCTTTGCCTTCCGTTGATTCCGTCCACGGGCGCCGATCCCAAAGCGTTCATGCGAGCCTTCGTATCACGGCTCAAGCAAGCGCTCGATCTTCTACGGGCTCGTACTCCCCAAGCGAGCCTTTGCATCATCATCGATGCAGCTGACAACGCATACATGGCCGCACATGAGATTGGTGAGCGCGCCTTTGTATATGACCTGATCAACGCTGACATGCCCGACGGGGTGCGATTGGCTTTCACGTGTCGATCCCACCGTCGAGAGCATCTGGGGGCTCCACTCGACACTCTTGTGATCAAGCTGGAGTCATTCTCTAAGACGGAGAGCGCCACGCATCTACGGCTCACCTACCCAGACGCAACAGACGCCGAGACCGCGGAGTTCGCCTATCTCAGCAGTGACAACCCCCGGGTTCAGGCCTTGGCTATGGAAGGTGTCCCGCCCATCGGCGACATGCTCATGGCACTCGGGCCAACGCCAACGACAGTTCAGCGCGCAATCGGAGGCCTGCTGACCAAGGCTGTCGACAGGTTGAAAGCCGAGTCGGGCCCGACAGAAGCGAGTCAGATCGACCTCATCTGCAGGGGTCTTGCGGTACTGCGTCCCCTGGTACCGATTTCCATCTTGGCCCAGATCGCCGGGGTGCCCGAGAGCGCAGTGCGAACGTTCGCGACTGAGTTTGGGCGCCCACTGTTCGTCAAGGACGCGGGCCTGCACTTCTTGGACGAACCGGCGGAAACCTGGTTCAACGAGACGTTCAAGCCCGATGCGGCCGCACTCGATGCATTCCTCGCAAAGCTGAAGCCCCTCGCGGTAAGCAGTTCGTACGTTGCGGCGGCGCTGCCTCAATTGTTGCTGTCCGCGGGCCGGATGGACGAACTGATCGCACTCGCACTCTCGAATGAAAGCCTGCCCGAGCTCAACCCTTTAGAACGACGAGACGTAGAACTTCAACGCCTGATGTTCGCCCTCAGAGCTTGTTTACAGCAAGGGCGCCATGTGGCTGCTGCCAAGCTCGCGCTGAGGGTCGGAGGAGAAGTGGCTGGCGAAGCTCGCCAGAATGCCCTCATACAGCAGAACACGGATCTTGCCAGCGCCCTGCTGGCTGCGGATCGCATCGAGGAGCTTGTCTCTAGACGCACGTTCGGCGGCGGATTTCTTGGCTCACATCATGCATACGAGGCGGTGCTGCTTTCCGGCAGCGACGACCTCATTCCCGAGGCTACGAGCAGATTGCGCATGGCCTGGGAGTGGTTGGTCGTTTGGAGCAAACAGCCTCGCAAGCGCCGCAGAGATAACGCGATCGACGACGCCGATCGCGCTGAACTCGCGATCGGCCTTTTGAGGCTGCGAGGCCCCGCTGAGTCCGCGAGATTCCTCAAGGGATGGCGTCCGAGAACGACCGTCTTAAACACCACGAAACTCGTTGCCGCCCGACTGGCGGATCTCGGCGACTACAAGCGGCTGGATGAGCTTGCCGAGCACGCCGACGGGGACGTTTGGATGTTGCTGGGCCTCGCTGCGGAAGCAACACGAGTCGCCCATCCGTTACCGGAAGAGCCGTTGCGCCGTCTGATGGATATCTTGACGACCCCCAAGGTCAAGCTGCAAGACGAGGATCTCTCTTGGAAGCTGGGCAGCGACGTGCTGGATGCTGTCAGGTCTGCGATCACACAAGCGCTGCGACGCTTACCGCGCGACGATGCGACTTGGGCTGCGGTGCTCCGGCGCTACTTGCCGGCAGATCCGCCCAGCCAGCTCCACGATTTCGACTCCGAACGCGTGAAGCTCGTCAGGGCATACGCGCTGGAGGCGGCGCTGCGCGGTCAGCGAATTGCGCTGATCGACCTCGCATCGAAAGAAGTACGCCAAGAGTTCGAGCCAGCGCGATCTCAAAGCAAAGGGCGGGAAGCAACTCTGCTCGAACTCGCAACTGGAGGCGTCCTCGCCTGGTTCGTCTTGGCCGCCGAGATTGCGTGTCGCCGCCTGCCTGCCGATCTCAATCAGCAAATTGAATCCGCTCTGAGGCAGACGAAATCGGCTTCATCAAGGGACTACCAGCAAAATTTCAATCTCGAGATGATTGCTGCTGTCGAATGGACGCAGATTCTGCGCGACGCGGGGGCTGCTCAACCAGCTCAGGCCGAGGCGCTCCTGAAATGGGTCGATGAGCAAGACCGAATCCACTCGACTAGCCTCACTGCGATGTGTCGTGTCGCCGCGCGGACAAACGGCCTGGCCGACCTGTCTCTGGAGCTCAGCACCAGGGCTTTCGCCCAGTTGTCCGTGTCGCGCAACGATGCGGAGATGCGCGTCGACGATCTACAGGAGTTGGCGCGCGCAATCTTTTGCGTCAACAAGTCGGAATCGGCCGTTTACTTCAACCAGGCAATCGACATCGCGAGCAAGATTGGAGAAGAGCACCTGTCGCGGTGGACGACGTTTCTCGATCTCGCTGATGCAGCAAACCGCCTAGACAAACCGAGGCCTCGGACCGCCTATCGATTGGCGCGGATAGCGGAGCTCACCTACGAGCACATGGCTCGGGACAAGTACATGGATTGGGATCGACTCGTTGAAGTCCTGGTCGGTCTGTGCCCATCATCCAGCCTGGCGATCCTGAGTCGGTGGCGAGATAGAGCGTTTGGGTTTGCCGGCGATCTTTTCCCGATTGCGATCTACAGGCTGGTCGCCACCGAGCACCTTCCGAAGGGGGCCCCCATTGCGCTGAGCGGCACCGTGAGAGGATGGAAGCGCGTCGACGACGCCAAGGCTGCCATCGATGCAGAGCCAAACGCCGATCGAAAGACGTTGATTCTTCAGACTGCCTATCGGTTCATTCGCATCCATCTCACCGACGCGTCGACCTGGCGCCAGCTTGAGACTCTGGCCGACTCACTCGACGTTGTACTTCCAGACCTGGAGCGCCTGCTTCGGGCATCAGAAGCCAATGAGTCCATTGAAGCGGCGACGAAGGCTCCCGCGCCCTGGGAAGCACTCCACGACGACATCGAAAAACCTGACTGGGATGCAATCTTCAGCGGTTTGGATCTTTGCGACACAGTTGCTGTCCACGCGGCCCGACGGAATCTCAAGAAGTATGGCCATCGCACGTACGTTGGGGAGTTCTACAAACAAGGGTGCCAGCGTGCGACCTTGTCGCAGATCGATGGGTACCTTCGCGCAATCCTTTCTGATGACGGGTTCGACCTGTACCACTTCATCGACGTGGCCCGGAACCTGTCGGAGCCCAGCAAGAGGCTTCAGTCCGTTCGCAATGAGCTGAGGAAAGCAGTCCTCGCGCTTGCTACCAGTGAACCCAACCGCGTTGGACGCCGGGGCTGGGGGGGTGGAGGTCCTTTCGATGCACTCTACGCAGCGGGCCTCGTGACGGAAAGGGAAGTCGGGGCCGCTCGGATCAAAGGGTACCTCTCGCGGCTCGATACGCTGGGTGCAAACGACCTATTCCACTTGGTTGACCCGCTCGCGTTGCACTTGAACTCCGACGAGGCCGATGAGGTCCTGAACTTCGGCTTTGACCTGCTGGAAGACGTTCTGGAGGCAAATGACGGTGACGGACCGTGGGACGACGCGCTGGCACCTTCATCCTCATGCGAGGAGGCCTTGGCCGGCTACCTCTGGGCGGGTCTAGCGCGGCCCTCCACCGCGGAGCGCTGGGAACACACCCATTGCATCCGCAACTGCCTCCAACTCGAATGGACATCCCTGCTGTCTGCGCTTGCGGCTCGCGCGACCATTGCTGACCCAACGCCATTCGTTGACCGCGGGCTTACTTTCTACGAGTGGCACGCGCGCCAATGGCTCTGTCTTGCCTTGGCACGGGGCGCGATGGATGCACCCCACGCCGTCACCCCGTTTCTTGCCTTTCTGGCCGCCGCCGCGAAGGAGCAACACGTCGTCATTCGGCATTTCGCGTCAGACGCACTGAAACGCCTCCACGCGATAAGCGCATTGCCGACGGATCTGTTGGCTGTCGTGAACGATGCAAACCGCTCCGAGCTCTCCATTGAGACGTGCGCGAGAGGCGACTGGGACGTCATTGACGACGTCGCTTCAGATGCGGATCCAGCGTATGACGACGAGAGGTACTACTTCGGCATCGACATTGGCCCATATTGGTTCGCACCCTTGGGCCGTATCTTCGGTCTGAACGAGAAATCCATCGAGCGGCGAGCTCGGTCAGCCTTGCGCGGGCGCATGTCGCTGGGACCTCACAGGCATGTCGATGATCAGCGCTATAAGCGCGGACTTTATCGAGGACGAGAAACATCGCACTCGCATGGCACCATGCCCGAAACAGAGGACATAGTCGTCTACCAGTCCTATCACGCCATGATGCTGGTGGCTGGGTTGCTTCTAAAGACCAAGCCGATACGCCGCCGCGCCGAAGAAGAGGACAACCCTTTTGACGACTGGTTGAAGGAACAGTTGTTGACTCGCGCTGACGACCGGTGGCTCGCTGACCGGCGCGACCCCGAGATCCGTATCTCCGGCGCGACGAGCGGAGCTCGATCAAATGCCTCATGGTGCTGGGAGGTGACTAGACAGTACCTGGACGATCAGTTGACGACAGACGATGGCATGAAAGTCCTTTGGGGGCATTGGACGACTACCGATGCAGCCAATGGTGAGAGCGTGTCAGTAGCGTCGGTGCTTGTTCCTTCCCGTCACGCAGAGGCTCTCCTGGCAGCCTTGCAGACCAGTCCTGACCCAGGAAGCATCTACCTGCCTGACGCGGACCACATCGGCAACCGAGGGGATTCTGGTGACCCGGAGATGCGGCTCTTCGGATGGGTCACGGCAGGTAGCGACTCACTGCGCCTTGACGAATACGACCCTTGGGCCGGCAAGCTAGCCAGCCCGGGTCCGCGACCTTGCCCGACGATCCTTGACGCCTTGAAGCCGACGACTGATCCAGACGCGAGGTCTTGGACGCTTTCATCAGGCGGCACGATGAGGAGCGAAACCTGGTCACGCAGCGTCGGCTACGGAGAAGAGCGTGACGCCCTTACTGGCAATCGGCTAAGCGCCGACGACAAGTTCACTTGCGCACTACTGGATGGTCGGTCCGACTGCCTGATCGTACGCGTCAGTGTCCGTCGCAAGCCGCCGAAAGACCAGGCCGGCGATGACGAATACTCTTTCTACAACTGGCCCTATTACCGCTACTACTTGATCGGCAACGATGGAATCAATCGCTCGCTCTAAGGCAGTCATCGAGCTCGGCAGGCGGATCGTTGCCGGCTTGATGCTTGGTGACGATGTCGTGGCTCAGTGGATGGCGCACTTAGTCGCTGAGAAGATCGCCGCCGCAGAACGGGCGCCCGGCGGGGCGACGCGAGATGCCGCCGTAGCTGAATGCGTTGAACTCATTCTGAAGCTCTGGGCGCACCGACACACTCTACCTCCGAACATGAGGCCGCTCAGGGAATTGGACCCGCTCCTGCGCACGCTCAAGTCTCTAGGTGTGGATGACGAAGATGAGCTTAGATTTTTCTCCCACGTCCCACGTGACGAAGAGCTTGACGGCGCCACGGAGGATGAGAAGAAGCTCTTCGAGTTTGCCATTGGCCTCGATCACTCAGCGAGAGAGCTGATCCGCTACGCACTCAGCGCCGCGGCCGAGAGGTCGGCCGATTCTGTGAAGTTGTGGCTTGCAGAGGCTGTCAAGGGCGGCTTAGACGTCACTGTCGAGCTGAGCGTTTCCAGGTTCGTCGCAGACGGGCTTCCCAAGGCCAAGGAAGAGGCCCAGCAGACAGCGATGCTCAAGCGAATCGAAAAGCTGGAGCACTTTGCAGATGCTGCCTTGGCGCTGGCAGCCGAAATGAGGAAGACGCTTCGTCCAGGCGTGGGCGATTGGGAAAGCTGACGAGCGAGGTTTCGCCCTTCGGAGAAGCGCCATGCAGGGCTGACATTAGCGAGAGTGGATTGCACGTCTTTGAATACCGCCTGCAGGGGCTTCCAAAGACCTCCTCGCGAGCGCCAGTAGCGAGACTGTTGATTTCCATCCAGAACTGACCCACGCAAGACCCTGCGGTGGCGGCCCTCGTGATCATGCTGCGCCAGCTCAAGATGCACGGTATGGCCCAGGCCGTGGTATGCGTCCGGCCAAGTCATCTTGATCTGAGGTCGCAGCCATAGGAGGCTCTACTCCACTTAACTTCTCCGTGGACACGTGGACGCTACTGTAGTGAAGGCGGCTGGCCGCCGCCGAAGGCGCAAGCACAGCGCCGAGTTCAAGGCGCAGCTCGTGGCGGCCTGCGAGCAACCTGGCATGTCGAGCGCAGCCGTGGCGATGGCCAACGGCATCAATGCGAACCTGCTGCGCAGATCGGTGAACGAGGCAGAGCAGCGCGGAGCGCCGCTGCTCGCCCCGTTACCGACCTCGACGACGTCTGCACCGCCGGCCCCTGAGTTCGTCCCCCTGCAACTGCCCGCCCCGAAGCCGCAGCCCGACATCCGCATCGAACTTCAACGCAGCGGAGTCAACGTCTCGGTTGCCTGTCTGCGGGCCGCAGCTGAGGCGTACGGCGTGGGCTTCGACTCGCTGAGGAAGTGGGTTGCTGCATACAGCGCTCATGGTGCAAAGGGCGTGACGACGAAGAAGCGAACCAACTACGATCAGGGACTGAAGCTCGAGGTGCTGCGTCGAGTTCAGGAAGAGGGTCTCTCGTGCAGGCAGGCTTCACCAGCCCGGCCAGGGTCAGCGCGAATCCGGCCCACACCGCGGACAGCAGGGCGAGTGCCGACCATCGCCGGATTCCGTTCGTGGGCTCTACTGTGCGACTAGTCGCCTGTTCGCCACTGTGAGGAAGAAGGTCGGTTCAAGTCCCGGTTAGACTCAAGTTTGGAAGGCTGGCCGAGTGGTTTAAGGCACCGGTCTTGAAAACCGGCGAGGGCGCGAGTCCTCCGTGGGTTCGAATCCCACGCCTTCCACATTGGTCGCACAGTTGTGCATCGAGCAAGGAGAGGTTGTCCACAGGGCAGCGCCCCCCTGCACCCCCTCAAACCACAGAAGAATGGTTTAGATAAGGGTTCGAATCCCACCGCTTCCGCCAGTCCGTCATCAGCCACAAGACCGGGCTCGTCCACTGGCGCGACGAGAGCGCCCCCATCCAAGCGCGCATGCCCAACCATCGAAACGCCTGCAGGTTCGTCTTCTGGCTCGCCACCGGCAGCCTCATCGCCTTCTGCCTGACCTTCGGCCTGCCCTTCGTCTCGACGATCGGCGCCGGCAAGATCGTCGAGATGGCCGGCTGCAAGCCACCGTCGTTCGACATGCAGGCCATCTGCCCGCCCGGCAGCTACGCGGAGCCCTTCATCCCGCTCAGCCACTGGTTCACCAGCGGCTTCGCACCCTTCGTCCTGGTGAAGAACTTCGGTGGCCTGCTCACGGCCTGGGCCGGAGCGTGCGCGGCCATCGGCTTCGTGTGCGCGATGCTCGAGTCGCGACGTTCATCCTGACGGCTCATTCAAGCCGAGCCCCGCTTCGCAGCCGGCTCGGCCGGCCGCACCCAGCGCGCCAGCGTCGCGAACATCTCCTCCACCTTGATCGGCTTGGCGATGTGGTCGTTCATGCCCGCCGCGAGCACCTTCTCGCGGTCCCCGACCATCGTGTTCGCGGTCATCGCGATGACCGGCAGGTCTTGCAGCCGCGGATTGCGGCGCAATGCCCGGGTCGCGGCAAAGCCGTCCAGCACCGGCATCTGGCAGTCCATCAGCACGCCGTCGAACTGCTGCGCCTCCAGCATGTCGAGCGCCTGCTGCCCGTCATGGGCGACGCTCACGACCAGGCCGGCGCGCCGCAGCACGTCCAGCGCCAGCTCCTGGTTGATGGGGTTGTCTTCCACCAGCAGGATGCGCGCGCCGCTCAGGGCCGCCCGGTGCCGAGCCAGGTCTTCCTGGCGCTGCACGGCGCGCGTGGGATGGTGCACGGCCACGCCCAGCGCCTTGCTGCAGGCATCGAGCAGCGTCGACGGCGTGACCGGCTTGGTGAGCAGCGCACTCACCGCAAGCGCCTGCTCGGCCAGGCGCTGCTGCGCGTCGGCGCGGCTGAAGGCGGTCAGCATCAGCACCATCGGCAATGGGTGGCGCCGCTGCGAAGCCCGCGACAGCAGCCGCGTGCACTCCATGCCGTCCATGCCGGGCATCTTCCAGTCCAGCAGCAGCAGCTCGTAGGGCTCGTCGTTCGCGTCGGCATGCTCCACCATGCGCAACGCCTCCCCGCCGTCGCCGGCCGTGTCGGCCTTCAAGCCGAGCGCCGAAATCATCCCGGCGATCACGTCGCGCGCACTGGCGTTGTCGTCCACCACCAGGGCACGGCCGCCTCGCACGCCCTCGCGGCGCAACGCCGGCGCAGGCGCGCCGGAAGCCTTCTGCAAGCCGTAGCGCACGCCGAAGTGGAAGCAGCTGCCCTGCCCCGGCACGCTGTCGACCGCGAGTTCACCACCCATCAGCCGCACCAGGTTGCGGCTGATCGCCAGCCCCAGCCCGGTGCCGCCATGGCGCCGGCTGGTCGACGCATCCGCCTGCGTGAACGGCTCGAACAGGCGCTGCTGCTCCTCGCGGTCGATGCCGATGCCGGTGTCGCGCACCTCGAAGCGCAGTTGCACCGACGCGGCGTCGCGCTCGAGCACGTCGATGGCCACGACCACCTCGCCGCGCTCGGTGAACTTGATGGCGTTGTTGCCCAGGTTGAGCAGCACCTGCCCCAGCCGCGACGGATCGCCCATCAGCGCCGGCAGTTGCGGCGGCACCGCGAACACCAGCTCCAGGCCCTTCTCGTCGGCCTTCATCCCCAGCAGGTTGCTCACGTTGTCCATCACGTCGCCGAGGCTGAACGCAATCGTCTCCATGTCGAGCTTGCCGGCCTCGATCTTCGAGAAGTCGAGGATGTCGTTGATGATGCCCAGCAGCGATTCGGCCGAGCTGTGCACCTTCTGGACGTAGTTGTGCTGCTGCGGGTTCAGCCCGCTTTGCAGCGCCAGGTACGACATGCCGAGGATCGCGTTCATCGGCGTGCGGATCTCGTGGCTCATGTTGGCCAGGAACTCGCTCTTGGCCGTGCTGGCCGCCTCGGCATCGCGGCGCGCCTGGCGGTCGCTCTCGGCCTGCCGGCGCTCGGTGAGGTCGACGATGAAGGCCACGCCCTGGTGGATCGAATCGTTCAGCAGCGCGGCCCCGATGAGCACCGGCACCAGGCTCCCGTCCTTGCGGATGTAGTGCTTCTCGTAGGGCTGGCAGCGGCCGGTGTCGCGCAGCTGCCGGATGGCATGCTGGTCGGCTTCGGCCTCCTGTGGCGGCGTGAGCCGGGCCCAGTTCACCAGGCCGGCGCCCAGGTCGTCGCGGGCGTAGCCGATGATCTCGAGGAAGGCATCGTTCGTCTCGGTGACAGCGCCCGACACGTCCCAGAAGAACACGCCGATCATGCTGGACTCGACCACCCTGCGCACGCGCGCCTCGCTGGCGCGCAGCGCCTCCTGCGTCTCGAGCTGCTCCCGGGTGCGCTGCTCGATGCGCTCGCCCATCGCGTTGACGCTGCGCTGCAAGGCGCCGACCTCATCCTCGGACCCTGTGTGCGTGCCGAGGGCGATGCGGGCCGACACGTCGCCCTGCTCGATCCGCCGGACGCAGTCCAGCGTCACGCCGATGCGGCGCAACAACCAGCGCCCGAACAGGCTGACCGCGATCGCGTTCAGGCACAGCACGGCGAAGGTGATGCCGCCGATCGCGCGCATGAACCCGAACATGGCCGCATACACCTCGTGGCGCGACACGGCCACGCCCACCAGCCAGTCGATCGGCGCCAGCGTGTGGAACACGGCCATGCGCGGATCGCCCTTGTAGCCGTACTCCAGCGAGCCCGCTTGGCGCCGCATCATCTCGTCGACGAAGCCGTAGTCCACGCGCTCGCCCATCCGGAAGTCCGGGTGGTAGACGATCCGGTTGTCGTTCCGCTCGACGATGAACAGCGTGGCCGACGCGAAACCCTCCTTGCCGCGCAGCCGCTGCAGCTGCAGTTCGGCCTCCTTGCCCGCGGCAACGACGCCGGAGCGGTTGAGCTGCTGCCGGATCGACTGCGTGGCGGCCTGCAGTTCCAGCTGCATCAGCCGTTCGCGCGATTTCCGCAGTTCCGCCTGGAGAAAGAACACCGCCGCGCCGAGCACGGCCGCGGTCATCACCAGGATGGCCGCCAGCGAGACAAGGTTGAGGCGTGTGCCGATCTTCACCGCTGGCTCAGAAGTTGTGCTGGTCCACGTTGGCCTTGGTGAACACCATGACGGGCAAGGCCACCTGCAGGCTGATCGCGTCCTGGCGCGGCGTGAAGCTGCCCAGCCTGCCGGCCCGGAAGGCCTGCCCCGCCTTCAGCCCGCCGGCCAGCAGTTGCCGCGCCGCATGCACGGTGAGGTAGCCGTGGTCCGGCGCGTTCCACAGCAGCACGGTCCGGACCGTGCCGTCCTTCAGGAACTCGCGCATCAGGTTCGGCGTCGAGTTGCCGACCACGGCGATCCTGCCGGCCAGCCCGGCCTCGCGCACCGCGCGCGCGGCACCCGGCAGGTTGGGCGCCCCGAGCGCGACGATGCCCTTCAGGCCGGGCAGCGATTTCAGGTAGTCCTGGGTGATCCGGAAGGCTTCCTCGGTGCTCTCACCGGCAGGCCGGATGTCGACGATGCGCAGCCCCTGGTAGCGCGCGTAGATCGTCCGCTTCATCGCATCGATCCAGCTGGTCTGGTTGGGCGCCGAGAAGCTGGTCGTCACGATGGCGACGTCGCCCTTCGGGCCGATCTCGCTGCTCAGCGATTCGACCAGCTGGCTGCCGAAGGCCTCGAAATCCACCAGGTTGACGAAGAACTCGCGCAGCTGGCTGTCGCCGTCCCAGCTCATCACGTGGATGCCGGCGCGCTGCGCCTTCTGCAGCACCGGCACGATGGCCACCGGGTCGTTGGCCGCCACCGCGATCAGGTCGGGCCGGGCCGGAATCAGGCGCTCGATCATCTCGATCTGCCGTTCCACCTGGTCCTGCGTCGGCCCGGTCCAGGTCACCGCGACGTCGGGCAACTCCCGCGCGGCGGCATCGATGCCCGTCTTGACGGCATCGTAGTACGCGATGCCCACCAGCTTGGGCATGATGACGATGCGGTACCGGGGCTGCGCCCGGGCCGGCGGCACGGCCGCGGCCAGGGTCAGCATCCAGGCCCCGCCCCACGCGAATGCACTGCGCCGGTTGATCATTCGCCCGCTCCTCGTACTGCGCCCGGACAGAGACGCCGCCACCCGGAGATGATGTGCCGATGCATCGGCTTGTCAATGCCGCGCTCGACGTTCTCGTTTACCCTGGAAACGGCCCGACGGAGGCCCACCACCCGCGGTCGAAGGCGCAAGATCCCTGTCGCCCAACGGTGTGCGTTGAGGAGACGAGCATGGGTAGCAAGCTTTGGTCAGCGCGGGCCGTCTTCGCGCTCACGGCGGGTCTGCTCGGTGCGAGCCTGGCGCAAGGCGCCGACCCGCAGCCCAAGCTCAAGGGGTCCGACACGACCGTGGTGCGCCCCAGCGACCTGGTTCCGCCCCGCGTGGCGGAACCCTGCAAGCCGGGCCACTGCCCGTTCGCGGGCCAGCACGTGACGGTGCTGGTCGCCGACAGCCAGGGGATCGGCGGGCCGGTGCTGGAGATCAAGCAGGAGTACGAGGCCGCCACCGGCGCCACGCTCGAGATCGTGCAGCGGCCGCACGAAGAACTGTTCGCCACCCTGATGTCCGACCTGACCAGCGGCACCGGCCGCTACGACGCCTGCATCGCCGGCGCCTGGTGGCTCGGCGAGCTGATCGCCGGCAACCACATCGTCCCCTACGACCGCTACTACAAGGATCGGCGCTTCCCGGCCTGGGACATCGGCGAGGTGCTGCCGGCGCCGCGCAGCCTGCTCGAGTTCGGCGGCCACAAGTACATGGTGGCCAACGACCACGACGGCCAGGTGATGTACTACCGCCGCGACCTGCTGGCCGACCCGCAGCACCGGGCCGCCTTCCAGAAGGCCCACGGCTACCCGCTCGCCCCGCCGGCCACGTGGGAGCAGTTCCGCGACATCGCGGACTACTTCAACGGCAAGGACCTCAACGGCGACGGCGAACCGGACCACGGCGTGGTGCTGTCGCTGCGCGCCGGCGCACAGGCCATGTTCCATTACATGTCGCTGTCCGCCCCCTTCGTGATCGGCCCGGACAACCCGCGCCTGTACTGGTTCGACCCGCAGACCATGAAGCCCCTGCTGGACAGCCCGGGCCACGTGCGCGCCCTCGCCACGCTGGTCGACCTGGTGCAGTTCGGCCCGAAGGAGATGCTCAACTGGGACCTCGGCCGCGGCTGGGACCACTTCCTGGCCGGACGCGCCGCGCTCACGCTGACCTGGGGCGATCTCGGCGCGCTCGCGCAGCAGCCGGGCAGCCGGGTGCGCGGCAAGGTGGGCTCGGCGCAGTTGCCCGGCACCTTCGAGTACTACGACCTCGGCCAGCGCAGGTGGGTGAAGACGCAGCAGCCCAATCGCGTCGGCAACACCACCGGCGGCTCCTGGGCGGGCGTGCTCTCCCGCACCTCGAAGGCCCCGGCCGCCACCTACTACCTGCTGGCGCTGATGGCCAGCGAGCCGAAGTCGCGCGTGTACGCGGCGCGCGGCTGGGACGGCATCGACCCGGGCCGCCGCTACCACCTGCTGCCGCCCAAGGGCAGCGCCCGGTTGGACGACTACCTGAAGGCGGGCTGGGACGGCACCGACGTGCGCGACTACCTGCAGGCCTACGACGACACTTTCAGCAACCCGCTGCAGCTGCCCTACCTGCGCATCCCGGGGGCCTTCAGCTACTGGCAGTCGCTGGACCTGCGCCTGGCCGCCGCGGCGAGCGGCCAGCTGAGCCCGCAAGCCGCCCTCACGGCCGCCTCCGTCGACTTCGAGGAAATCACGGTGCGGCTCGGGCGCAACGCGCAGCGCAGCGCCTTCCGGGCCTCCCTTGGCCTGTCGCGATGAGCCGGCCCGCGGCCTGGGAGCGCTGGCACGCGCTCGGCATCGGCAGCAAGCTGACGGCAGCCTTCGGCGTGCTGGCCGGCGCCACCGTGCTGGTCGTGCTGCTGGCCCTGCTGGGCGGGCAGCACCTGACGCGCGACATCGCGCTGGCCGAGAACCTGCGCCGCCCCGCGTCGCTCGCGTCGACACAGGCGCAGGCCAGCCTGCTGAGCATGCAATTGCACGTGCGCGGCTACCTGGTGCTCAGCGACCCGCAGGACGTGCAGCAGTACCAGGCGTCCCGGCGCGAGTTCGAGGACCGCCTGGCCGCGCTGCAGGCGATGTCCAACAGCTGGCCCGAGGCGGACGCGGCCCGCCTGGTCGACGAGCTGACCGCCGACTACCGCCGCTGGGAGAGCCTGCCGAAGCAGCTGTTCGACCTGCACGACAACTCGCTGAAGAACCAGCCGGCGCTGCGGCTGTCGCGCGTCGACGTGCAGGCCCGGCGCGTGCAGGTGCTCGATGGCATCAGCCGCATCATCGAACTGCAGCGCTCGCGCGAATCGAGCCCGCAAAGCCGCGAACTGGTGGCCGACCTGCTGCGCTTCCAGACCTCGTTCGACGCGATGGTGACCAACCTCATCGCCTACGGCGCGTCGGGCGAACTGAGCTTCAAGCTGGCCTATGGCCCCCAGCTGTCCACCAACGCCGCGGCCTGGAACTCGGTGGCGGCACGGCGCGGCGTGCTCGACGCGCAGCAGAACGCGCTGCTCGACCACCTGGCGCGCCAGCGCGCCGAAGTGACCGAGCTGGCGCTGCAGATCATCGGCATCCTGAACGGCGAGCGCGCCTACGAGGATCTCTACCTGTACCGCACCCAGGTGGCGCCGCAGGCCGAGGTGATGCTGGAGCGCCTGGCCAGGCTCACGAGCGGCCAGCAGGCAGCGCTGGGCACTGCGCTGACCGGCGCCGTGCGCCGCATCGCCGACACCCGCCTCGCCGCCGCGGCGGTCGCCCTGCTGGCGGTGCTGGTGGCGGTGGTGCTCGCCTACCGCTTCCAGCGCAGCATCGTCGGGCCGGTGCGCCGCCTCACCGGGGTGGCCGGCCGCGTCGCCGCCGGCGACCTGTCGGCGCGCGCCGCGGTCGAGTCCGGCGACGAGATCGGCGTGCTGGCGCGCAGCATCAACAGCATGACGCAGCAGCTGGCCGACACCATCGCGCACCTCGAGTCGGTGTTCGGCGAGGCGCAACGCGCCAAGGACGCCGCCGAGCTGGCCAATCGCGCAAAGAGCAGCTTCCTGGCCAACATGAGCCACGAGATCCGCACGCCGATGAACGCGATCCTCGGCATGTCGCACCTGGCGCTGCAGAGCGGCCTGGATGCCAGGCAGCACAACTACATCCAGAAAGTGAACGCCTCGGCCGAATCGCTGCTGGGCATCATCAACGACATCCTCGACTTCTCGAAGATCGAGGCCGGCAAGCTCGACATCGAGAGCATCCCGTTCGGCCTCGGCGAGGTGATGGACAACCTGAGCAACGTGGTCGGCATGAAGGCCGACGAGAAGGACCTGGAACTGCTGCTCGAGATGCCGCTGCAGCTGCCGACCGCGCTGGTGGGCGACCCGTCGCGCCTGGGCCAGGTGCTGCTCAACCTGGGCAACAACGCCGTCAAGTTCACCACTGCCGGCGAGGTCGTCGTGGCGGTGCGGGTGGTCGAGGAGAGCGAGGCCTCGGTGCGGCTGCGCTTCGAGGTGCGCGACACCGGCATCGGCATGAGCCCGGAGCAGCAGGAACGCCTGTTCCTGCCCTTCACGCAGGCCGACGCCTCGACCAGCCGGCGCTACGGCGGCACCGGCCTCGGGCTGGCCATCAGCCGGCACCTGGTGCTCCTGATGGGCGGCGAGCTGGCGGTCGACAGCGAGCCGGGCCGCGGCAGCCGGTTCCACTTCGAACTGGGCTTCGGCCTGCAGCCCGGCGCGGCGGCACAGACGCCGATCGATCGCCACGACAGCCTGTCGGGCACGCGCGTCCTCGTCGTCGACGACAACGCCGCCGCGCGCGAGGTGCTGGTCGAGATGAGCCGGGCGCTGGGCCTGCAGGTCGACGCCGCTGCCGGCGGCGAAGAGGCGCTGCAGCGGGTGGTGCAGGCGGATGCCGGCGACCGGCCCTACCAATTGCTGCTGCTGGACTGGAAGATGCCCGGCATGGATGGCGTGGCCTGCGCGCAGGCGCTGGTCGACCGGGCGGTGCTGCGCCACCCGGCGCCGGTGGTGCTGATGGCCACGGCCTTCGGGCGCGAAGAGGTGCGCCAGCACCTGGCYGAGCGGCAGCTGACGGTGGGCGCGCTGCTGACCAAGCCGGTCACGCCGTCGTCGCTGTTCGACGCCTGCATCACCGCGCTCGGCCGCATGCCGCTCGTGCCCACGCGCAGCGCGCGGCGCGCGGATGCGCTGCTGGACCGCCGGGCCGCGCTGGCCGGCGCGCACATCCTGCTGGTCGAGGACAACGCGATCAACCGCGAGCTGGCGGTGGACTTGCTGAGTCGCGCCGGCGTGCGCGTCGGCATCGCCTGCGACGGCCAGGAGGCGCTGGACGTGCTGGCCCGCGAGCGTTTCGACGCGGTGCTGATGGACTGCCAGATGCCGCTGATGGACGGCTACGCCGCGACGCGTGCGCTGCGCGAGCGGCCGGCGTTGCGCACGCTGCCGGTGATCGCGATGACGGCCAACGCGATGGTCGGCGACCGCGAGGCCGTGATCGCGGCCGGCATGGACGACCACATCGCCAAGCCGATCGTGGTGGACGAGATGTTCGCCACGCTGGCGCGCTGGGTGAAGCCGCGGCGCAGCGGCATCGACAGCGCCGGCGGGCTGGCCAACGTTCGCGGCAACGACGTGCTGTACCGCCGCATGCTGGGCATGTTCCGCGAGCGCGAGGCGCAGTTCGTGCCGCATTTCCAGGCCGCGCGTGCGGCGGGGGACCCCGATGCCGCGATGCGCTCGGCGCACGACCTGAAGTGCGAGGCCGGCACGCTGGGCATGCCGGCGCTGCAGGAAGCGGCGGCCGCGCTGGAACAGGCCTGCGTGGCGCACGCCGGCGACGCCGACATCGGCGCGCTGGTGCACGAGGTGTCGCGGCAGCTGGACGCGGTGCTGGGCGAACTGGCCGAGGTCTACAGCCCCAAGGACTTGCGGTAGGCGCTGCGCTGGCGCTCGCGACCCAGGCGCAGCGTGATCTCCTCGAAGTCGACCGCGGCGGCCTTCAGCGCCCCCTCGGCACTCAACTGCCCGGCCACGGCCTCGCCCAGGTGCACGTCGAGTGCCTGCCAGTAGCTGAAGGCACCGGGGATGCGCAGGTAGGGAAACTGCAGCCGGTTGCTGAAGTTCTCGAAGTACGCGTGCAGGTAGTCGCGCACGTCCACCTCGTTCCAGCCGGCCTTCAGGTAGGTGTCGACCTGCCCGGTGCCGTCGGGCGGCAGGAAGTGGAACCGGCGCCCGGGGTCGATGCCATCCCAGCCGCGCACCGCATAGACCTTGGATTTCTCCTGGGCCGCCAGCAGGGCGAGCAGGTAGTAGGTCGCCTCCGGCGCCTTCGAGTACTTCGAGATCACGCCCGCCCAGGAGCCGCCGGTGGTGTTGCCCACCACGTTCGGCTGCGCGCTGGCGACCCAGTCGCGGCGCACGACGCTGTAGTACTCGCGCGTGCCCGGCACCGGTGCCGCGCCGAGCTTGCCCTTGACCTTGCTGCCGGGCTGCTGCGCCAGCGCGCCCAGGTCGCCCCAGGTGAAGGTGAGCGCCGCGCGCCCGGCGAGCAGGTAGTCCCAGCTCTGGCCGAGGTCCCAGTTGCGCATGTCCTTGGGGCCGAAACGGACCAGGTCGACGAAGGCTTCGAGCGCACGCACGTGCCCGGGGCTGGCGATCAGCGGGCGCATGTCCTGGGGGTCGAACCAGTACAGCTTCGGGCTGTCGGGGCCGATCACGAACGGTGCCGAGAACGACATGAAATGGAACATGCCCTGGGCGCCGACCTTCAGGTGCATCGACAGGCCGTGGTCGGGCTCGCCGTCGCCGTTGAGGTCCTTGCCGTTGAAGTACTCGGCCACGTCGCGGAACTGCGCCCAGGTCCTGGGCACATCGAGCGCGTAGCCGTACTTCTGCCGGAACGCGGCCCGGTGCTTGGGGTCTTCCAGCAGGTCGCGCCGGTAGTACATGACCTGGCCGTCGTGGTCGTTGGCCACCATGTACTTCTTGCCGGCATACGACAGCAGGCTGCGCGGTGCGGGCAGCACGTCGTCCAGGCTCCACTGCGGGAAGCGCGGGTCCTTGAAGTACTTGTCGTACGACAGGATGTAATCGCCGGCGACCAGTTCGCCCAGCCACCAGGCCCCGGCGTACGCGGCGTCGTACTTGCCGGCATGGGTGGTGAGGTCGGACATGAAGGTGGGGAAGAGGTCCTGGTGCGTGAGCTGGACCAGGTTGAGTTTGGCGCCGGTGGCGGCCTCGAACTCGGCCCTGAGTTCGCCCAGGGCGCCCTCGTTGGCTTCCTTGATGATCAGCATCGTGACGGTCTGTCCGGCGAACGGACAGCGGCCGGGTTTGCAGGGAGCCACGACGCGCGGCGGGACGATGTCGCCGACGTTCACGGTCGCGGCCTTGTAGACCTCGGTCTTGGGCTTGGCGTCCTGCGCCGACGCCATGACCGGGAGCGTCGCGATCAGCAATGCTGCCCACCTCGATCTCGAATTCATGGCCGTCTCCTGCAGGTTGTCGGCACAGCACATTCTGCGCCGGTGCACGTCCTGTGTGTGCCGTTTTGTGCCTGTTGAACGCATCGTCGACTCAAGCCCCACCTCTGCCCGAAGCTCGTGAGGCGCCGCGCTTCATGGGTCTCGGCCGTGCCCCGCCGTTCGTTCGAGAGCCCTGACGTAGACTGAGTTTCCGCCCTCATTCAAACGGGAGATCCAGTGAAGCTGCTACCCCTTCTCCTTTCAGCCTGCGCCTTGCTGCCCGCATTCGCACGCGCAGAGCCGGTGACCTTGTCGTTTACCGCCGAAGTGCGCAACACCACCACGGGCTACCCCGATCCGGGCAGCTTCATCAGCGGAACTTTTCTCTTCGATCGCGACCCGGGCACCTACGTCGCCAGCAGTTCGGCCGACGGCATGGACTACTGGTACGGCGATGCCAAATACGGGATGGAGGTCCGGTTTCCCTCCGGCTCTCCCGACCTCTCTTCAAGTGGCGGAGGGATCTCGGTTGCGGACCACTATCTCTACACCCCGGAACCGACGGACCTGGCTTTCTTCGGGACGAAGAGAAACGGGATCACCTATGCCCTGATGCTGTTCGGTCCCGACACCTCGTTCTCCGGCAATGCCTTGCCGTCCGACGATTGGCTGTCGCACGGATGGACAGAGGGCTATTTCATGCTGCAGGACAGCTTCCATGCCGGTTCGGTGTTGTCAGCGCGACTGACCAGCTTCACGGTCAGTACCGTCCCCGAGCCGTCGACCCTGGTTTTGCTGCTGGCCGGCTTGGGGGCGCTGTGGATCATTCGACGCGGAACCGTGCGACCTGCGGCAGGCCCGACGTCGGCCCCCGGTGGGCTGGCTTTCATGCCAGGCTGATGCCGTCCTCGTCCTGCCGCAGCCAACCGATCGCCGTCGCGATCAGCACGCAGCCGATCACGGCCGCGATCCAACGCCAGTAGCGACTGACCTCGATCACTTCGTCGCCGCGCGCAATGCGAAAGCACTGGCGGAACAGCCGGGTCGACCGCACATCCACCGTGTCGCCGTCGCGCAGCTTGTTGTAGGCCGCATGGCCGACCGAGCACGACGACACGAGACCGCCGATCAAGTGCAAGGTGTAGCTGGTGTCGCCCGAACTGCTGTCGCGCCGCCCGGACATCCCGTCGTTCACGCGGCTCGTGTGCTGGTCCACCTTCAGCGTCTCGGTGCGCGTGGGCAAGCCGATGTCGCACAGCAGCGCGACACCGGCCATGAAGAACAGGCAGCGCAGCAGAAATTTCAGCACAGGACCTCCTGCGCCGGATTGTGCCGCGCGCCGCACCCTCTCTCAGATCTGGCCCTGCTGGTAGAACCCGCTCTCCACCAGCACCGCCTGCCAGTTCGCCTTGTTGACGAACACCGGCTTCAGCAGGTACGACGGCACCACCTTCACGCCGTTGTTGTAGGTCTTGGTGTCGTTGATGGTGGCCGGCTTGCCGTTCATGTACTCGTCCACCATCGAGGCCACCCGCACCGCCAGCTGCCGCGTGTCCTTGAAGACGGTCGACGACTGCTCGCCGCGCTGGATCGAGCGCACCGAGTTCAGCTCGGCATCCTGCCCGGTCACCACCGGCCAGGGCTGTGCCGCGGTGCCGTAGCCCACGCCCTGCAACGCCGTCAGCAGCTCGACGCTGGTGTTGTCGTTGGGGGACAGGATGGCGTCGAGCCGGCGCTTCGCGTAGATCGACTTCAGCATCGCCTGCAGCCGCGCCTTCGCGATCGCGCCGCTCCATTGCGGCGTGGCCACGTCGGCCATCGCGGCCTTGCCCGAGCCCACGGTCAGCGCAGCCGAATCGATATAGGGCTTCAGCACCGACATCGCGCCGTTGTAGAAGAAGTGCGAGTTGTTGTCGTCGGGCGCACCGGCAAACAGCTCGATCACGCCCTTGCCGCCTTCGCGCAGCTTCAGGCGCGTCTCGATGTCGCGCCCCTGCAGCACGCCGACCTCGAAGTTGTCGAAGGTGGCGTACGCATCCACGTTGCCGCTGTCGCGGATCAACCGGTCGTAGGCGATGACCTTCACGCCCTTCTTCGCCGCGTTGTTCAGCACCGCCGTGAAGGCCGAGCTGTCGCTCGCGCCGATCACCACCACCCTGGCGCCGTTGTCCATCATCTTCTGCACCTGGCCCGGCTGGTCGCCCGCGTTGTTGATGGCGTACTGCAGGTCGACGGTGTAGTTCAGCTTGTTCAGCGTGCGCATCATGCTCAGGCCGTCCTCGACCCAGCGCCGGGACGAGAACGTGGGCATCGACACGCCGATCAGGCCCTTGTCGGCGACGGCGGCACGCGCCATGCGGGTGGTGGCCAGCAAGGCCGGGGCTGTCAGCGAAAGCAGGAGTCTTCTACGGTTCATGGCTTGTCTCGGTTGAGCTCCAGTCGAAGTGCTGGATGGCAGCGCAAGGTAAGGTCGTACCGCCGTGTAACGGATCGATGCAAACCCTGACGCGCAGCGGCCAGCTGCAACGAAACGCACAGCTCGCGCCATGGCGAGCAGGGCACGGCGATGTAGTACGCGCGGCTACATGCGGCAGGGCGATGGAGGTGTCCGCTACAGTCCGCGCATGGGAGACAGCCCCGCCGAGATCCTGCGCGACGTCCACACCATCGGACGCATCGGTGCCGTGCCGATGGTGCTGCGCATCGTCAGCGAGTCCACCGGCATGGGCTTCGCCGCCGTCGCACGGGTGACCGACGGCACCTGGACGGCCTGCGCGGTGCACGACACCATCGCCTTCAACCTGCAGCCCGGCGGCCAGCTCGACGTGTCGACCACGCTGTGCAGGGAGGTGCGCGCCGCCCTCGCGCCGATCGCGATCGACCATGCGAGCCTCGATGCGGCCTGGTGCAACCACCACACCCCGCGGACGTATGCGATCGAGAGCTACATCTCGGTGCCGATCGTGCTGTCGGACGGCCAGTATTTCGGCAACCTGTGCGCGATCGACCCGAAGCCGGCGCGGGTGGCCAACCCGGCGACGGTGGCGATGTTCACGTCGTTCGCGCAGCTGATCGCGCTGCAGCTGGAGGCCGAGCGGCGCAGCGAGGCCCAGCACGCCGCGCTGCTCGACGAACGCGCGCTCGGCGAGCTGCGCGAGCAGTTCATCGCGGTGCTGGGGCACGACCTGCGCACGCCGCTGGCGGCGCTGTCGGCCTGCGGCACGCTGCTGCAGCGGCAGGCCGACCAGCCCGAGCAGGTGCGAACCCTGGCCGGGCGCATCGTGCGCAACAGCCGGCGCATGGGCACGCTGATCGACAACACGCTGGATCTGGCGCGGGCCCGGCTGGGCGGCGGCATCGACATCCAGCCGGTCGACGTGGCCGACATCGGCTTGCCGCTGCGCGCCGTCGTGGCCGAGCTGCGCGATGCGCAGCCGGGCCGGGCCATCGCCGCCGACATCGACGTCGCAAACCCCGTTCATTGCGATCCGGGCCGCGTGCAGCAGTTGGCGGCCAACCTGCTGGGCAATGCGCTGGTGCACGGGTCCGCCGACGGCGCGGTGCGGCTCGACGTGCGAGAAGAAGATGGCGAGCTGGTGGTGCGCGTGCACAACCAAGGCGAGCCGATCGCGGCCACCAGCCTGGCGAGCATCTTCCAGCCCTTCCGCCGCGGCACGGGCGCCTCGAACCGCGAAGGGCTGGGCCTGGGCCTCTACATCTGCGCGCAGATTGCGCAGGCGCATGGCGGGCGGCTGGAGGTGTCGTCGAGTGCCGAGGGCGGCACCACCTTCACGGCCCGGTTGCCGATGCGCGAGGGCTGAGGTTCGGCCCAGGAAACTGGTGAACTATAGAGTTTTATAATTCACCATAATTAACCATAGAAGGTGCAGCATGGCCGACGCATCGATCTTCCATCGTCCCACGCTGGCAGGCCAGTTGTCTCAACAAATCCTGCAAAGCTCGCCCACGTCGGCATCGCCATCCGGAGTCTTCCTGGCTGCGCCGCGGCGTACTGGCAAGTCCACCTTCGTCCGAGAAGACCTGCGCCCTGCATTGGAGGCCAAAGGCGCGCTCGTCGTCTATGTCGACCTGTGGGCCGACCGCAATGTCGATCCGAGCGAGCTGCTTGCCGCCGCGATCCGCGCCGAGATGAGCAAGCACGACAACGCCATCAAGAAGCTCGCCAAGGGCATAGGCATCAGCGGCGGCAAGGTCGGCGGCATTGATTTCTCGCTCGATCGCATCGGCATCGGCAAGGACGTCACGCTGGCCAAAGCGCTCGCAGCGCTCTCCGACGAAGTGAAGCTGCCCATCGTGATCGTGATCGACGAAGCCCAGCATGCCCTCACCAGCCAGGCCGGCATGGACACCTTGTTCGCCCTGAAAGCGGCGCGCGACGAACTCAACAGCAGCGCGCACTCCGGCCTGCGCCTGGTGTGCACCGGATCCAACCGCGACAAGCTCGCGATGCTGCGCAACAGCAAGGACCAAGCCTTCTACGGCGCACCGCTGGTCAGCTTCCCGCATCTGGACAAGGACTACATCGAATGGTTCTGCAAGCACGTGGGCCTGCCTGCGGCGCTCGACCCCGAGAAGGTGTGGCCGTTGTTCGAGAAGACAGGGTGGCGGCCGGAATTGCTCGGCGCCGCAGCCGATTCGCTTCGGTTCGACTTCAACATCGCCGCTACGGACGTTCCTGGTCGATTCGCGACGGCCGTCGACGAACAGATCGAGGCCGCAACGGCCGAAACCATGCGCGTCATACACGCACTCACCCCGCTTCAGACTGCCGTGTTGTACGTGCTTGCCGAAAGCGGCACCAACTACCGGCCCTTCGAAGCGGGCACGCTCGACAAGTAYCGCAAGGCGTTGAAGGAGGCAGGCGAACCGGCCGAATCGGCGACCAAGGTCGACACGACGTCAGTGCAGGCAGCACTGCAGGCGCTGCAGGAGAAGTGGCTCATCTGGCGCGCTTCGCGCGGTGTCTATGCCCTCGAGGATGCATCGCTGCAGGACCTGCTGGCGCCTGGTGCGGCCGCCTAGAAGTAGTAGCTGAACATCACCCCCACATGGTCCCCCTTGATCTTCGGGGCGCCATCGCCGGCGGTGAACTTCTCGCTCACGTGCCGCAGCTTCACGGCCGTGTGCGGCGTGATCAGGAACTCGCCTTCGATCACGCGCCCGGTGCTGTGCTTGTACGACTGGCTCAGCGAGGCCGCATCGCCGCTGCCGCGCAGCCGTGCACCGAACACCACCTGTGCACCCGCCCCGAGCCGCAGGTTGTTGGTGATCGCATACAGCCCCATCACCTCCAGCGGGAAGCGCTGGAACATCAGGTTGCCGCCGCCCACCTTGCGCCGGTCGAACTGGAAGCCGATCGTCATCTGCACCGCCAGCGGCTCGGTGATCCAGTACTCGCCCCCGGCATATGCCTGCAGCCCGCGCCCGGCCTTCATCTCGGGCGTCGAGCCGTCGGCCAGCGCCGTGCCCACCAGGTTGTCGCCGCCGGACGTGAAGCCGCCTCCGATCAAGAGCTTCAGCGGCCCGCCACCGTCCGCCGCCCGTGCAGCAGGCGCCGCGGCCAGCACGATCAGCGCCGCAACAACAACGGCTGCCGTGCGCGAATGGGTCATCGAATCCTCCTCATGGGTGCCTCGTCTCGGATCCGCCATCTCGGCGGCGGGCCGAACGATAGCAAACCCGCCGCATCACCCCGCGTCGCGGCTCAACCGGATGTCCACCTCGCGCTCCACCCACGCCCACTCCGGCGTCGCCCGCAGCGCCTGCACCAGCGCGTCGAAGGCCGCCTCGTCGACCGGCGCGTACTCGAACCAGGTCAGGAAGTCGAACGGTTCCGGCGTGCCCAGGTCGCGACAGTGGTGCAGCCGCCGCGCCACCGCCGGCAGGTAGCCCAGCCCGATGCCGATGTGGCGCGATTGCGCCTCGAAGACGTCGCGCCGCTCGTCCTGCGTCAGCGCCCACCAGCCCGCACTCTTGCGGATCGGGATCAGCGCTGCCCGCGTCGCCTCCGGCCGGCCCAGCGCAGGCTGCCGCGCCAGCAGCTGCGCCTTCTCGGCCCGCTCCACATAGCGCTCGTTGCTGGTGACGCCGCGCAAATGCCAGGCGCCGTCCGGCGCAGCCGCGGCCCCGCCGCACACCTCGAGCCGCGCGACCTGCGGCAGGGGCTCGCCGCTCACGGCACGCACGCTGTCCACCCGCCAAGCGCCGCGTGCCCCGCCGACGAAATGGAGCAGCCGGGACGCCATCGTCGTTCCGCTCACGGCGTGTCGGTCACGAACACCATGCCGAACGCTCCCCACGACAGCGTGCGGCCGTTCACCGAGGTGTACGACGCGACGCCCAGCGAGTGGTAGCTCGACACCAGCGCCGCCAGCGAGCCGATGCCCAGCGCACGCGCCAGCGCGTTGCGCTCGCCGATGGCGGCGCGCACGCTGTCGCGGTGGCGCTCGGCCGACGGGTTGAGCACGACGGCCAGCGCCAGCACGGCGGCCAGCACGCCGAAAGTGGTGAATATGGAACGTGACGACATGGTGAAACGACGAATCGGCAAGAAGTTCGGAAAGGTGCCGGCAAATCCGGCCGAATTTACGCGGCGCTGTCGGCCACCGGCTCGGCGCTCGCGCGCGTCACGGCCGTGCGCAGCTCGATCTCGCTGGGCAGGCGCTTGAAGCGCAGCACCCGGTAGCCGGCCGCGGCCAGCATCTGGTCGCGCGCCGCCACCTCGCCGGCGTCGCGCGCGTGCGCGGCATCATCCAGTTCGATCACCGCCAGCACCTCCGACGCATCGGTGCAGACGACGAAGTTCGCGAACTGGCGGTCGAAGCGGCTGCGCGTCGAGCGATGTGCCGCCGTCAACAGCGCCGACAGCGACACCTGCGCCAGCACCACCTGCCCCGGAAAGGCCTCGCGCAGGCGCTGGAACATCGGCAGCTCCTGCTTCGACAGCGGCCGCCGCGCGCGCGGCGCCGCGCCCGGCTCGCGCGACGCGCGGTTCTTCATCACCCCCAGCAAGGCCAGCACCCCCAGCACCAGTGCGGTCACCACGAGCACGAACGTCATTCGGAACCCTCGGGTCGATTGCGATCGATGCATTGTGCGGGAACCCCACTCATTCAAGGGGGTACTCCGGGCGTCACAGGGTCCGCGCGCATGTAACCAAGCCCCGCAATTGCAACCGCCCACCGTGCGGTTCGTGACATAGGCATCAGTCTTGCTCATACCGGATTCTGTTTTTGTCATATCGGTGTCTTCCCGAGTGATGTCCCACAAGGTCACACAAGCGGCGGACACGTGAGGAGAGTTACTTGCCAGGTACACGCACCACCACTGTCGCCCGTCCCGTCCTGCGCCTCGGCGCCGCGCTCGCTTGCGCGCTCGTGCTGGCTGCCTGCGGCAGCAAACGCGAGGGTGCGACGCAGGTGGCGGCCAAGGTGAACAAGCAGGAGATCTCCGTCCACCAGATCAACTACCTGCTGCAGCGCCAGGGCACCCTGAAGCCGGAACAGCTTGAAACCGCCAGCCGCAAGACGCTGGACGCGCTGATCGACCAGGAACTCGCGCTGCAGGCCGCCAACGAGCAGCGCCTCGACCGCGACCCGCGCGTGATGCTGGCCATCGAGGCCTCGCGCCGCGACATCCTGGCCCGCGCCTACGCCGAGAAGCTGGCCGAAAGTGCCGCCGTGCCGACCGACCAGGACGTCAAGCAGTACTACAACGCGCACCCCGAGCTGTTCGCGCAGCGCCGCGTCTACTCGCTGGTCGAGACCGCCGTCGAGGCCACGCCCGCGCAGCAGCAATCGCTGAAGCCGCAGGTCGACGCGGCCAAGGGCGCCGACGACGTCGCCGCGCTGCTGCGCAGCGCCGGCCTGCGCTTCGGCACGCGCCAGCTGACGCAGGGCGCCGACGCGCTGCCGATGCAGGCCGCCGCGCCAATGCTCAACCTGCGCGAAGGGCAATCGCACATGGTCGGCGGCCCGCTCGGCGCGCGCATCCTGACGGTGGTGTCGGTCAAGCCGGCGCCGCTGGCCGAGAGCGAGGCGAAGACGGCGATCCAGCAGTACCTGCTGGTCGACCGCAAGCGCCAGGTGGTGGACCAGCAGATCAAGCAGCTGCGCGCCACCGCCCGCATCGAATACGAAGGCAAATTCGCGCTCGCCGGCACCGGCAAGGATCCGGCCCCGGCCGACGGCCCGGCCCCGGTGGTGGTGACGACGCCCACCGCCGCCGTCGCCGCCACGGACGGCGCCTCCGGGCCGGCAACGCTCGACGCCTCGTCCGTCAACAAGGGACTCTCCAACTTGAAGTGATGCAACCTCCCTCGATGGCCATGACGATGAAACGCTACGCGGCACTCGCACTTTCGCTCCTGCTGGCCCTGGCCGCGCCGTGGGCCGGCGCGCAGGCGCCGGCCGCCACCGCTGCCGTCTCCAGCGGCAACCCGCCGGCGGCGATCGCGCCGCCCCCGGAGACCAAGCAGCGCGACTACGTGATCGGCGCCGGCGACGTGTTGCGCGTCGCGGTCTACCAGAACCCCGACCTGTCGATCGAGACCCGCGTCTCCGAGACCGGCCAGATCAGCTTTCCGCTGCTGGGCCAGGTGACGGTGGGCGGCCTGACGGTGCCGCAGATCGAGAAGACGCTGGCCGACGCGCTGCGAACCGGTAATTTCATCAAACAGCCCCAGGTGACGGTGCTGGTGACGCAGGTGCGCGGCAACCAGGCGTCAGCCCTCGGCATGGTCAACCGGCCGGGGCGTTTCCCGATCGACGTGAGCGGCATGCGCCTGAGCGAACTGCTCGCGCAGGCCGGCGGCATCGCCCCCGGCGGCAGCGATGTTGTCATCTTGACCGGTATCCGCAACGGGCAACCGTACCGTCTTCAGGTCGATATTGCCGCACTATTTGCAAATGGTGCCCAAAGCCAGGATCCGGTGGTGCTGAACGGCGACACGCTCTACGTCGAGCGCATGCCCACCATTTACATCTACGGCGAAGTGCAACGCCCCGGCGCGATCCGGCTGGAGGCCAACATGACGCTGATGCAGGCGCTGGCCAGCGGCGGCGGCCTGACACAGCGCGGCACCACGCGCGGCCTGCGCGTGCACCGGCGCAACGCCGAAGGCCAGGTGCAGGAACTGCAACCCGGCATGAGCGACACGCTGCAGAACGGCGACGTGATCTACGTGCGCGAAAGCCTGTTCTGACCCTCCACGACAACCTCACCGCTGCGAGCCTCGCCCCATGTCCTTCTCGCAATTCATGTCGATCCTGCGCGCCCGCTGGAAGGCGGCGCTCGCGATGCTGTTGTTCACCATCGGCGTGGCGCTGGCCCTGAGCCTGCTGTTGCCGAAGAAATACACCGCCAGCGCGGCGCTGGTGGTCGACGTCAAGTCGCCCGACCCGATCGCCGGCATGGTCCTGGCCGGCATGATGGCGCCGGGCTACATGCAGACCCAGGTCGACATCATCCAGAGCGACCGCGTGGCGCAGCGCGTGGTGCGCGACATGAAGCTCAACCAGAGCCCGGAAAGCCGTGCCAAGTGGATGGAGACCACCGACGGCGCCGGCGAGTTCGAGGCCTGGCTCGCCAACGCGCTGCAGACCCACCTGGACGTGAAGCCCTCGCGCGAGAGCAACGTGCTGAGCGTGAGCTACGTGTCGCCCGATCCGAAGTTCAGTGCCGCGATGGCGAACGCCTTCGTGCAGGCCTACATCGACACCAACCTCGACCTGCGCGTCGACCCGGCCAAGCAGTACAGCAGCTTCTTCGACAGCCGCGCCAAGGAGCTGCGCGAGGCGCTGGAGAAGGCCCAGGCCCGGCTGTCGACCTACCAGAAGGAGCACGGCCTGGTGTCCGGCGACGAGCGCTTCGACGTCGAGAACGCCAAGCTGAACGAGCTGTCGACGCAACTGATCACGATGCAGGCGCTGAGCGCCGAATCGACCAGCCGGCAACAGCAGGCGCTGGCCTCGCCGAACCAGCTGCCCGACGTGATCAACAACCCGGTGGTGGCCGGCCTGCGCGCCGACCTGTCGCGCCAGGAGGCCCAGCTGCAGCAGCTGAGCACCCGCCTGGGCGACGCCAACCCGCAGGTGCTGGAGCTGAAGGCCAACATCACCGAGCTGCGTTCGCGCTACGACACCGAGGTGCGGCGCGTCAGCAGCAGCATGGGCATCAGCAACAACATCAACAAGTCGCGCGAGGCCGACGTGCGCGCCGCGCTGGAGGCGCAGCGCGCCAAGGTGCTGAAGCTGAAGGACCAGCGCGACGAGGCGATGGTGATGCAGCGCGACCTCGAGGCCTCGCAGCGTGCCTACGACGCGGTGGCCGCACGCCTGACGCAGACCAGCCTGGAGAGCCAGAACAACCAGACCAACGTGTCGATCCTGACGCGCGCGGCGGTGCCGGCCAAGCACTCGTCGCCCAAGCTGCTGCTGAACATGCTGGTGGCCACCTTCCTCGGCCTGCTGCTGGCGGTGGGCATCGCGCTGCTGCGCGAGCTGATGGACCGGCGCGTGCGCAGCCCGGAAGACCTGGTGCGCAGCATCGGGCTGCCGGTGATCGGCATGATCCCGCAGCCGATGCGCGGGCGCCTGCTCGGCGGCAAGCAACGCTTCGTGCTGCCGTCGCGCGTGCTCGCGCGGCTGCCGAACGCGTCATCGAAGATGGCAGTCAGCAACGGCGCAAGGGGGCGTTGAACCATGGCCAACATGAGAGACGGTATGGGGGCCTATGGCGGAGCCAACGGTGCGCGCGGCGGCGAACGCAGTGCCGAAAGCATCGACGGCATGTTCCAGGGCCAGGCAAACGGCACGCAGCTGCATGACCGCAGCATCGGCGACATCATTGCCGACCTGCGGCAGCTCTCGCCGGAGCAGGTCGAATCGGTGCTGGCCTACCAGCGCCAGCACCGGCTGCGCTTCGGCGAGGCGGCGGTGGCAATGGGCYTGGCCACCGACGACGACGTGCTGTATGCCCTGTCGCAGCAGTTCCACTACCCGTACGCGCCCGAAGAGCGGCGCGACCTGAGCCGTGAGCTGGTGGCCGCGGTGCAGCCGTTCAGCCAGCAGGCCGAATCGTTCCGCGCCATCCGCAGCCAGCTGATGATGCGGCTGTTCTCGGCCAACGAGCCCAAGCGTGCGCTGGCGGTCGTGAGCCCGGAGCCGGGCGACGGCAAGACCTTCTTCGCGGCCAACCTGGCGGTCACGCTGGCCCAGCTGGGCGGGCGCACGCTGCTGGTCGACGCCGACATGCGCGGGCCGCGCCAGCACGAGGTGTTCGCGGTGCCGAACGGCGCCGGGCTGTCGAACGTGCTGAGCGGGCGCAAGGAAACCAATGTCATCCACCAGGTGCCCGACCTGCCGAGCCTGTTCCTGCTGCCGGTGGGCGTGACGCCGCCGAACCCGCTGGAACTGGTCGAGCGGCCGGCCTTCAAGCTGCTGCTGCGCGAGCTGCTGTCCAAGTTCGACCACGTGCTGGTGGACACGCCGGCCGCGTCGTACGGCGCCGACGCCGGCGTGATCGCCGCGCGCTGCGGTTCGGCACTCGCGATCGCGCGCAAGGACCAGTGCCGCATGAACGGCCTGCAGGACCTGGTCAGCAGCCTGGCCGAGAGCCCCGCCAAGCTGGCCGGCGTGGTCCTCAACGACTATTGAAATGACACCCACCCCCGGAGGCGCTCCGCGCCCCCCCCTCAAGGGGGCGCCGCCAGTGGCCCGGCAAAGCCGGTTCCACGGCGGCCGCTGGATGGCAGCCTGGCTCACGCCATGGCTGCTGCCGGCGATCGGGCTGCTGGCGATGTACGGCCCGAGCTTCTTCGACCTGCTGCACGGCATCTGGCGCACCGACGAGCAGGGGCACGGGCCGATCGTGCTCGGCATCTCGGCCTGGCTGCTGTACCGCGCCTGGCCACGCGCGATGTCGCTGCCGGACGACCGGCCGCGGCCGCTGGCCGCCTGGCTGCTGCTGCTGCCGGCCGCGTTCTTCTACGCGCTAGGGCGCTCGCAGGGCATCCTGATCCTCGAGATCGGCTCGCTGGTGTGGATGCTGGCCGGCCTGGTGCTGCTGCTGCGCGGCCCCGGCGCGCTGAAGGCGATGTGGTTCCCGCTCTTCTTCATGGTCTTCATGATCCCGCTGCCGGGTTCGCTGGTCGATGCGCTGACGCAGCCGATGAAGCTCGCGGTGTCGTACGTCGCCGAGAACATCCTGTACCACCTGGGCTACCCGATCAGCCGCACCGGCGTGATCCTGCAGATCGGCCAGTACCAGCTGCTGGTGGCGGATGCCTGCGCCGGGCTGCACACGCTGTTCACGCTCGAGGCGCTGGGCCTGCTGTACCTGAACCTGGTGCGCCACGCCTCGGTGGTGCGCAACGTCGCGCTCGCGGTGCTGATCGTGCCGATCAGCTTCTGCGCCAACGTGATCCGCGTGATGGTGTTGACGCTGATCACCTTCCACTTCGGCGACGAGGCCGGCCAGGGCTTCCTGCACGGCTTCGCCGGGCTGGTGCTGTTCATGGCGGCGCTGCTGCTGATCACCGGCGCCGACACGCTGCTGCGGCTGGGTATCCGGCGCACGGGGACGGCATGAGCTTGCGCATCACCCCCATGTGGCGCCGTGCCGCGACGACCTTGCTGCTGATGCTCGGCGCCGTGGTGCTGGCCCAGGCCTTCACGCCGCGCGCCCGGCTCGCTGCACTGAGCAGCGACCTGAAGCTCGAGGCGGCGATCCCGCAGGCCTTCGCCGGCTGGCGCGTCGACCCGAACGCGTTCGCGCAGGTCATCAACCCGCAGCAGGCCGCGCTGCTGAGCACGCTGTACGCGCAGACGCTGACGCGCACCTACATCGGCCCGGCGGGCGAGCGCGTGATGCTGTCGATCGCCTACGGCACCGCGCAGGCCGGCGAGCTGGAGCTGCACCGCCCCGAGGTCTGCTACGTCGCGCAGGGCTTCGCGATCCGCGCCGGCGGCCACTCGGCGGTCGCGACCGACGCATCGCCGGTGCCGGTGCAGCGCCTGCTGGCGCGGCTGGGCGGGCGCAGCGAGCCCATCAGCTACTGGATGCGCGTCGGCGATGACGTGATCCCCTCCGGCGTCGAGCAGCAGGTGTCGCGCCTGAAGCAGGGGCTGCGCGGCTGGATCCCCGACGGCCTGCTGTTCCGCGTCTCGACGCTGTCGACCGAGCCGGCCGCCGCGTACGCGCAGCACGAGCGCTTCATGGCCGACCTGCTGCAGTCCGTCGACCCGCGCACGCGCCGCTTCCTGGTCGGGCCGGTCAGCCCGTCCCGCAGCCCCGGCGACGCAAGCGTCGCCGCCACCGCGCCATGAACACACCCGATGTCTCGGTCATCGTCGTCAACTACAACGGCCTGCGCTTCCTGCCCGCCTGCCTGGACAGCGTGCGCGCCGCGCTGCAGCGCCACAGCGCCGAGGTGATCGTGATCGACAACGCGTCGGTCGACGGCAGCCAGGCCTTCCTGCGCACGCGCCCGGACATCCGCTACATCGAGTCGCCCGACAACCTCGGCTTCACCGGCGGCAACAACCGCGCGGCGCGCGAGGCGCGCGGGCGCGTGCTGCTGCTGCTGAACAACGACACGCGCTGCGACATGCCGCTCGACCCGCTGGTCGAAGAGGCGCTGCAGGCCGACGTCGGCGTCGCCGGCTGCCACCTGGTGTATGGCGACGGCCGCCTGCAGTACTCGGTCGGCTTCGAGCACACGCCGGCGCGCATCGCGCTGTCGTGGCTGGGCCTCGAGAAGCAGTGGCGCACGCCCGACGTGTTCCGCCGCGTGCAGACGCGCCCGGCCTTCTATGCCGCATCGCACGGCCGGGTCGACTGGGTGTCGGGTGCCTGCCTCGCGACGCGACGCGACGTGTGGGAGCGCCTGGGCGGCCTGGACGATGCCTTCTTCATGTACTGCGAGGACGTCGACTACGGCCGGCGCGTGCGCCAGCTGGGCCTGCGCGCCGCCTACCGGGCCGACGTCACCGTCACGCACTACGAAGGCGCGGGCAAGGCCTGGGCCGGCCGCGCAACGGTGCTGCGCACGCTGCGCTCTTACCTGCTGTTCGCGAGCAAGCACTTCGGCAAGGCCGCGGCTTCGCGTCTTGCCCTGTCGCTGGGCGTCRTGTTCTCGGCCAAGGCACTGGCCCACGCCGGCCGCGCGGTGATGTCGAACAACCCCGAGCGCCGCGCGCTGCAGCGCGACAAGCGCAACGGCTATTTCAATGCCGCGCGGCAATCCTTTGCCGCGTGGTGGAAGCACGCACCCGTGGTGGCCCAATGAGAGCAGCCGGCCGCCTCCTTTGCCTGATCGCCTTTGTCTCGCTGCTGTCGCAGTTCGGCAAGACGGTGCTCGGCATGGCCCACGTGCCCAACCTGATCCCGCCGCTGCGCGACGGCCTGCTGCTGCTGCTGGTGTTCTACGCGCTGTCGCGCACCGACGTCTTCAAGGCGCGCAGCTTCTACCTGTGGACGCTGCTGTGCATCGCCTGCATCGCCGCCAACGTGTTCGTGGCCGCGTTCGAGGACCACCACATCCCCGGCCTGTACTTCGCCCGCATCTACATGCTGCCGCTGATGTTCGCGATCGCGCTCGAAGGCATCGTGCTGCGCGCAAGCGACGACGACGCGCGCGCGCTGCTGCGGATGGCCTTCTGGTGCGGGCTGGCGGTGGTGCTGACCGCGTTCGCGATCTTCGCCGCCGTCGAGGTCAACCCGCGCCTGCTGCGCAACCTGATGGGCGACGACACCGGCACCGGCCCGCTGGCCAGCGCCTGGTACATCGCCGGCGGCACCTTCCTGCGCATGGGCCTGCCGGCCACCGGCCCGAACTCGCTCGGCCTCGCGGTCGGCCTGTACGCACTGCTGGTCGGCGGCGTGCTGTTCTCGCGCAAGCCGCGGCCCGTGCCCACGCCCTTCGTGGTCGCCGCGCTGGTGCTCGCGCTGCTGGCCGTCGCGATGACCTTCTCGCGCAGCAGCTGGCTCGCGCTGGTGCTGGGCGGCGCGGCGCTGGTGCTCGCCTGCGTGCCCGCCGGCGTGCTGTTCAGCCCGGCCAACCTGACCCGCATGGTGCTGGCCGGCGCGGTGCTGCTGTCGCTGATGGCGCTGGCGCTGCTGCTCGCCGACAGCTACAGCGACGGCGCCATCACCCGCTGGGCGACGCTGAACGCGAGCGGCACCGACCCGTCGATGGTCGGCCACCACAAGTCCTTCGTCATGGCCGCCGAGTCGCTGGACGACTACGCCTGGCACGGCTACCCGAAGGGCACCGTCGGCGCGCGCGCCGCGCTGTTCGGCGGCATGCTCTACAACGTCGAGAACAGCTTCCTGGCGGTCTACTACGACATGGGCCTGCCGATCGGCACCGTCTTCATGCTGGCCATCGCCGGCATGCTGTCGGGCCTGTGGGCGCACCGCAGCCAGTGGTCCGCGCTGATCGCCTTCACGCTGTGCGCCTTCTTCCTGCCCTACAGCTTCGAGCCCGACATCGTCGTGTTCTTCCTGTTCGTCTTCACGCTGCTCGGGCGTTTCATGCACGCCTCGGCCCGCGTGTTCGCGCCGCCGCGCCCACCTTCCCTGTACCAGTCCACCCTCGCCTCGCATGAACTTGCCTGATGCGCCCGCCCCCACGGCGCCGCGCGTGCTGCTGCTCTCGCCTTTCCTGTACGGAGAGTCCTCGTCCAACGGCGGCGCCGCGCTGTGCCATGCCCAGCTGAAAGCGCTGGCCGGCTTCGCGACGCTGGCCTTCCTCGGGTTTCGCGGCGCCGACGCCGGCGAGCGCGACGCGCGCGACCTGGCCAGCCTGCAGTCGCTGTGCACGCTGGTCGACAGCGTGCCGCTGGCCATCTCGCGCGGCCAGGTGCTGCGCGCACGGCTCGGGTCGCTGGCCTTCGGCGAGCCGGAGCTGGCCCGCCTGTGCCGCACGCCCGAGATGGAAACCGCGCTGCGCTCGATGCTGCAGCGCTTCCGGCCCGACGTGGTGTGGATCCAGTTCCCGCAGATGGCGCAGTACGTCGAGCTGTGCGGCGGCGTGCCCTGCGTGATGGACGTGCAGGACGCCTACACGCTGTCCGGCTTCCGCCAGGCGCAGCGCGCGCCCGGGCCGCGCAACTGGCTGAACTGGGTGGCCTGGGCGCGCTACGAGGCGCGCCACTACCCGCGCTTTGCCGCCGCGCTGACGCTGTCCGAACAGGATGCCCAGGTGCTGCAGGCGATGAGCCCGGCCACGCGCGCGATGTCGATGGGCCTGCCGCTGGCCGACGAACGCGTGCTGCACCTGCCGGCCGTCAGCGCCGTCGCCGGCCAGGTGGGTTTCGCCGGCAGCTTCGGCCACCAGCCCAACCTCGAAGGCATGGGCTGGTTCCTGCGCGAGATCTGGCCGCGCGTGCGCGAGCGCCTGCCGGCCGCGCGCTTCGTCGTCGCCGGGCGCAACCCGCCGGCCAGCCTGGTCGCGCAGGCCGGCGACGGTGTCGAGTTCAGCGGCTTCGTGCCCGACATCCATGCGTTCTACGCCAGCAACAGCGTCACCGTGGTGCCGCTGGTCAGCGGCGGCGGCGTGAAGATCAAGACGGTGGAGGCGATGCTGGCCGGCTCGGCCGTCGTGTCGACCCGCATCGGCGTCGAAGGCACCGGCGCGCTGGACGGCTGCCATGCGATGGTGGCGGATGATGCGCAGGCCTTCGCCGAGCGCGTGGTGCGCGTGCTGTCCGACCAGGAACTGCGGGCCCGCCTGTCCGAGGCGGCGCGCGCGCATGCCGGCGTCGCCTTCTCGGAGCGTTCGTGGCGCGAGCGCGTCGCGGCTTCGCTGGCGGAGGTGACCGCGTGAGCACGATGCCGCCGCGGGCGCCGCTCGACGCCGCGCCCAAGGTCTCAGCCGCGCGCGGCACGCTGTGGGCCTACATCCAGAACTGGGCCGCCCGCGGCATCACGCTGCTGGTGTTCTTCGTGCTCGCGCGGCTGCTGACGCCCGCGCAGTTCGGCACCTTCGCGGTCGCGATGGTGTTCCTGACGCTGGGCGAGATCTTCGTCGAGCAGCTGTTCTCCGGCGCCATCGTGCAGCGCAACGAGCTCTCGCACGAGCACCTGGATGCAGCGTTCTGGGCCACGCTCTCGATCGGCCTGCTGCTGGTGCTGCTGACCCTGCTCGCAGCCCCGGTGTTCGCGCGCGCCTTCGACAGCCCCGAGGTCGCGCCGCTGATCGGCGCGCTGGCGCCGGTGTTCGTGCTGATGGCCCTGGCGAGCGTGCCGGCCAGCCTGCTGCGGCGCGCGCTGAACTACCGGGCGCTGGCGCAGCGCAGCGCGCTGTCCAACCTGGTCAGCGGCGGCGTCGCGATCGGCGCCGCCGCGCTCGGCTGGGGCGTCTGGGCCTTCGTCGCGCAGCAGCTGTGCTTCCACCTGGTCGGCACCATCATCCTGTGGCGCAACGAGAGCTGGCGGCCACACCTGCACGTGCCGCGCAGCGCGCTGAAGCAGATGAGCGGCTTCTCGACGCGGCTGATGCTGGTGAAGCTGCTCGACCTGGTCGAGACCCGCATCGTCGAGCTGGTGGTCGGGCACCGGCTCGGGCTCGCGACGCTCGGCAACTACGCGCTCGCCACGCGCGCGCACCAGGCCGCGGCGCAATTGCTGGCCGCACCGCTGTGGGATTCATCGATCGCGGTGTTCGCAAGGCAACAGGGCGACCCCGCCGCGCTGGCGCGCGCGCTGGCCGAACGCGCAAAACTCGCCGCGCTGCTGATCGTGCCGGCCTTCCTGTTCGCCGCCGCCAGCGCACCGCTGCTGGTGCCCGCCGTCTTCGGCCCGCGCTGGAGCGGTGCATCCGGCGCGTTCCAGGTGCTGTGCGTGCTGGGCGCGTTGCGCGCGGTGATCTTCCTGTTCGGCTCGATGCTCCAGGCCACCGGCCATCCGGGGGCCTCGGTGCGGGTCGGCATGGTGCGCACCGCGGCCACCGTGGCCGCGCTGTTCGCGCTGCTGCCCCTGGGCCCCACCGGCGTCGCCGCCAGCCTGCTGGTGGCCCAGCTGGTGGCCTTGCCGGTGCTGTTGCATGCACTGCGCCGACACGTGGGCATCGGCGCGCGTCAGATGGCCGCGGCCGTCGCGCGGCCGGTGCTGGCGGCGCTGCTCGCCGCCGGGGCTGGCGCGGCAGTTGCATCGCACTGGTCGTCCTTGCAGTCCCCCATCGTCGGCGCTGCAGTCGCGCTCGGCACCTGTGTCCTTCTTTTCCTGATCCTCGTGATGACGCTCATGCCCGAGACCTTGCGCCACCTGTTGCGCCGCCTGCCCGGCATCCGAAGTTTCAACGGCGGCACCCGCATCCGCGTCGTCGGCGCCTTCGGCGAACGCAACTTCGGCGACGACCTGCTGATGTGGAGCATGCACCGCTGCCTGCGCGCGAAGAACGCCGATGCGCGCATCTCGGTGGCCGTCAGCGAGCCGCGCGAGAGCGGCTACGTGCAGGCGAGCCTGCCTTTCGTGCAGATCGAGCGCCGCTTCAAGCCGATCCCGGCGCGCTGGGACGTCGAGATCCTCGCCGGCGGCACGCAGTTCTTCAGCTTCCCGGGCCGCGGCGTGGCCAAGCCGCGTGCCGCCCTGTGGGCGCGCATCCGCGCGCTGCTGCGCGACGAAGGAGCGCTGCACGCTGCCACGCGCCTGCTGCTGCGCCCGCTGATGCCGGTGCCGGATCGCTATGCCGTGGGCATCGGCGTCGGGCCCTTCCTGGCCGGCAACGAACTCGAATCGCGCCGCGTGCTCGAAGGCATGCAGCGCATCTGGCTGCGCGACGTCGAGAGCACGGAGTACCCGCGCAAGTGGGGCCTGGCGCAGATCGAGGATGGCGCCGACATCTGCTTCGGCTCCGACCTGCTCGACCTGCCGCCGCAGAGCGCGCTGCCTCAGCGGCCGCGCACCGTCGGCGTGGTGATCCGCGGCTGGGGCTATGCGACCGAGGCGGCGAACTTCCAGATCGCGATGCTCGATGCGGTGCGGCAGCTGCAGGCGCAGGGCTTCGAGGTGCGGCTGTTCGCGTTCTGCGAACCGGCCGACCATGAACCGATCGCCTACTTCAAGGCCAACGGCGTCGAGGTCGACACCTGGGACCCGGAACGGCGCAGCACCGGCGACTACCTGGCTGCGCTGCAGGCCTGCGATTTCTTCATCACCGCGCGCTTCCACGGCGTGGTGATCGCGTCGCTGCTGGGGCGTCCGGCGATCGGCGTGGCGGTGGATCCGAAGGTGCGCCAGATGTGCGCCAAGCTCGGCCTGCACGACTTCGTGTGGGAAGCGCCATTCGACTCGCAGCATCTGACGCCGCTGGTGGATGCGATGCGGGAACGCTGGCCGGACGTGGTGGTCACAGTCGAGCGCCAGCGCCAGCAGGAGCGGGCCGCGGCGGATCGCATGCTGGCGCGCATGCAAGCGGAGGTCTTTCGATGAAACGCTCTAGCCTGTTCTCGTGGTGGGTCGCTGCCACGGTGTCCCTCGGCCTGCTGCTCGGCAGCACGGCGTTCGCGGCCGGCCCGTACCGGCTCGGCATGTACTACTACCCCGGCTGGTCGCCCGGCATCAAGGGCGAGAACCAGGCCGACACCTGGGTCGCGATCAAGAAGTTCCCGGAGCGCGAGCCGATGCTCGGCTGGTACCGCGACGACCAGGCGCGCACGCTGGACCGGCAGATCGACTGGATGGCCGATGCCGGCATCAACTTCATCGTGTTCGACTGGTACTGGGAGAACGCCAAGCCGGCGCGCCAGACCTCGGTGCTGGCCTTCCTGGCATCGGCCAAGCGCAGCCGCCTGAAGTACGGGCTGCTGTGGGCCAACCACACGGCCGAGCCGAAGACGCTGGCCGAATGGGATGCGCTGGTCGACTTCTGGGTCAGCAACCATTTCAACCGGCCCGAGTACGTGCGCATCGACAACAAGCCGGCGATCTACATCTTCTCGCCCGACGTGCTGCGCGCGCAGGCCACCGCGATGCAGGTGACGACCGCGCAGTTGCTCGACCGCGCGCGCGCCCGCGCCGTGGCGGCCGGCCTGCCGGGCATCTACTTCGTGCTGGGCGTGGTGGCCGCGCGCTACTGGGTGCTCGACTACGCGGTGCGCTCGGGCTTCGACGCGATGAGCGCCTACAACCTGCACTTCGCGATGGCCGGCGAGGACAACACCAAGGGCCCGATCTCGGAGAACTACGACCAGCTCGACAAGGCCTACCGCACGCAGTGGGACTGGATCCTGAAGAACACCAAGATCCCGTACTTTCCGCCGATGACCTCGGGCTGGGACAAGTCGCCGTGGGGCGGCAGCACGCCGGCGGCGCACGACAACTCGGTGTCGACGCCGGACACCTTCGAGGCCCACCTGCGGGCCGCCAAGGCGATGATGGACGCCTACCCCGACAAGACCAAGCGCACCGGCATGCTGTGCTGCTGGAACGAGTTCGGCGAAGGCTCGTACATCGAGCCGACCAAGAAGTTCGGCATGCGCTACCTCGAGAAGGTGCAGGATGTCTTCGGCCAGTGACGCACCCTCCCGCGCAGCCCTGCGCGTGACGGTGCTGCTGCCGCGGCACCTGGATGCCGCCGCATGGTCGCAGCGCCACGCGCGCGGCGAGGTGCCCGATGCCACGCCCTACGGCTACCACCATGCGCTCGCGCAGGGCTGCCGCCTGGCGTTCTCGCGCGCTACGCCCACCTGGCCCGGCCCGCTCGGCTGGGTCGACCGGGCCGTTCGCAAGCTGCTGGGTTTCGACCTGCGCCACGTGTGGGCCAACCGCAGCCGGCTGGGCATCGACCAGGCCGACGTCGTCTGGACGCACACCGAGTACGAGCACCTGGGCGTGGGCCTGCTGCGCCGGCTGGGCCTGCTGCGCGGCGCGCCGCTGATCGCGCAGTCGATCTGGCTGGTCGACGAATGGCGCGGCTGGTCGGCGCTGCGGCAACGCGCGGTGCGCTGGCTGATGCGCGACGCCGAGGCCGCCACCTTCCATTCGCCGCTGAACATGCAGCAGGCGCGCCAGCTGGGCCTGGGGCAGCGCCAGGCGATCGTCGAGTTCGGCATCTCGCTGGACAGCTACCCGATCGCCGCCGGGCGCGTGCAGCCGGTGCTCGACGGCACGCGGCCACTGCGCGTGCTGGCGCTGGGCAACGACCGGCACCGCGACTGGGCCACGCTGGCGCAGGCGCTGGGCGGGCGTGCCGGCGTCGAGCTGCGCATCGGCTCCAGCCATTTCCCGCCGCGGCTCGCGCAGCCCAACATCAGCGCGCGGCCGCTGACGCAGCAGGAGGTGGTCGACAGCTATGCCTGGGCCGACGCGGTGGTGGTGCCGCTGCACGAGAACCTGCATGCCTCGGGCCTGACCGCGGTGCTCGAGGCGACGGCGCGCGGCGTGCCGGTGCTCGCCACGCGCGCCGGCGGGCTGGACCACTACTTCGGCGACGACGCGATCGCCTTCTGCCGGCCGCACGATGCCGCCGACCTGTGGCACGCGCTCGACGCGCTGGCCACGCAGCCCGGCCGCCGCGAGCGCCAGGTGGCCGCGGCGCAGCAGCGGCTGCAGCAGCGCCGCTTCAGCTCCGAAGGCTTCGCGCTGCGCCACGTCGACCTGAGCCGCCAGCTGCTCGAACCGGTGCACGACGGCGCGCCGGTCCCCCTGACGCCACCGCCCCGCACCTCATGACCTCGACCTCCGTTCGCCGCCCGCGCCTGGGCGTGGATTTCCACACCTGGGACGGCATCTTCCAGGGCTCGCGCAGCCACATCCTCGGGCTGTACCGCGAGGCGATCCGGCTCGCGCCGGACATCGACTTCGTGTTCCTGCTCGACGGCGTCGACAGCCTGCGCGATGCGCACGCCGAGTTCCGCGCCCCGAACGTCGAGCTGGTGCGCATGCCGCACCGGCGCGCACCGCTGCGGCTCGGCCTGCAGCTGCCGTGGCTGCAGTGGAAGCACCGCATCGACCTGCTGCACATGCAGTACCGGCTGCCCTTCGTGCGCACCGGTGCGTGCGCCTGCACCATCCACGACCTGCTGTTCGAGACGCACCCGCAGTTCTTCCCGCGCAGCTTCGTGCTGCAGTCCAAGCTGACCTTCCGCCATGCGGCCAGGCGTGCGCAGCGGCTGTTCGCCGTCAGCCAGTTCTCGAAGGGCGAGATCGCGCGGCTGTACGGCGTGCCGGCAGACGACATCGCGATCACCTACAACGGCGTCGATCCGCAGCGTTTCAGGCCGGGGCCCGACGGCGCCGACGAGGTGCGCGCGCTGGGCCTGGAGCCGGGCCACTACCTGCTGACCGTGGGCCGGCTGGAGCCGCGCAAGAACCACGAGACGCTGATCCATGCCTATGCGCAGCTGGGCCCCGACGCGCCGCCGCTGGTGGTGGTGGGCCAGCGCGATTTCAGCTACGCGCAGATCGACCGCGCGGTGAGCGCGCACGGGCTGCAACAGCGCGTGCGCTTCCTGTCGTCGGTGGGCGACGGCGTGCTGCCGGCGGTGATGCGGCATGCGCTGCTGTTCGCCTATCCGGCGTTCGCCGAGGGTTTCGGCATGCCGGTGGCGGAGGCGATGGCCAGCGGCGTGCCGGTGATCACGTCGAACACCACCTCGCTGCCCGAGGTGGGCGGCGCGGCGGCGCTGTATGCCGACCCGAACTCCAGCGCCGAGCTGGCGGCCGCGTTGCGCCAGGTGCTGGCCGATGCGCCGCTGCGCGCACGCATGCGCGAGCAGGGCCTGGAGCAGGTGAAGCGCTTCGACTGGCAGCGTTCGGCGCAGGTGCTGGTGGACGGCGCCCGCAGCTTCTTCGAACCGGGGCGCATTCCGGCCCCTGCACAGCATTGACGACCATGACCAAGACCTTGCGCATCCTCGGCACGCGCGGCGTGCCGGCCGCCCACGGCGGCTTCGAGACCTTTGCGGAACACCTGGCGCTGTACCTGGTGGAGCGCGGCTGGCGCGTGATCGTGTACTGCCAGGAGGACGGCGTCGGCCCGGTGTTCGAGGACAGTTGGCGCGGCGTCGAGCGCGTGCGCATGCCGGTGGCCGCGGCGGGGCCGAAGGGCACGATCGAGTTCGACTGGATGGCGACGCGCCATGCCGCGAGGCACCGCGACCTGTGCCTGACGCTCGGCTACAACACGGCGGTGTTCTGCGCGCTGCTGCGGCTGAAGGGCATCCCGAACCTGATCAACATGGACGGCATCGAGTGGTCGCGCGCCAAGTGGGGCGGTGCCGCCAAGACCTGGTTCTGGATGAACGACTGGGCCGGCTGCTGGCTGGGCAACCACCTGGTGGCCGACCACCCGGAGATCAAGCAGCACCTGGGCACGCGCGTGAACGCGAACAAGGTGACGACGATCGCCTATGGGGCCGACCCGCTGCACGACGTGCCGGACGAGCGCGTGCGCGGGCTGGGGCTGGACCCGGGGCGCTACCTGACGCTGGTGGCGCGGCCCGAACCCGAGAACTCGATCCTCGAGGTGGTGCAGGGTTTCTCGCGCGCGCCGCGCGGCGTGACGCTGACGGTGCTGGGCAACTACTCGGCCGACAACGCGTACCACCGCGCGGTGAAGGAAGCTGCGAGCGCCGAGGTCAAGTTCGTCGGCGCGATCTACGACAAGCCGACGGTGCAGGCGCTGCGTTTCCACAGCCTGGCTTACGTGCACGGGCACCAGGTCGGCGGCACCAATCCGTCGCTGGTCGAGGCTCTGGGCGCGGGCAATGCGGTGATCGCGCACGACAACCGTTTCAATCGGTGGGTGGCGGGGCCGCAAGCGGGGTACTTCTCGGGCGCGGACGGGTTCGCGACGACGCTGGAGGCGGTGTTGAAAGATCCGGCGCGACTGGCGGCGATGCAGCAGGCGAGCCGCGCCCGTTTCGAAGAGTGCTTCACCTGGAACCACATCCTCGGGCAGTACGAGCAACTGCTGCTGCAGTGGCTGCCGATGCCGCGCACCGCAGCGCGTGAACAAGGCGGTGTTTCTTGAGCTTGGCTTGGGTCGAGCATCCCGGATTGGCATCCGAAGCAAGCGCAGCGCGCGACCCATGGAGCGAAGCGACCGGGGGGCCGTCGTCACATCCATTCAGGGGGGTAGTCACACTCACCGGCCTTGAGCTTGCTTACGATCGCTTGTTGCCCCCGGCGAAATCGAGAGAAGCCATGATGACCCTGCCTGTCGAGGTCGAAGTTGCCAAGGCCCTGGCCGACGACTCCGCATCCGTCACCATCCGCGGCGTGCGCCTGGCGCTCGACGAACTGCTCGATCCTCGACTTGCCGACACCGCCTACCTCGACGACCTGCGCGCGCAGATGCAGTCGGCCGCGCCCTTCCCGCACATCGTCGTCGAGGACTGGTTCAACCCGCGCCTGCTCGAGCTCGTGCGCGACGAGTTCGACGTGCTGCCACGCGACCACTGGAGCACGCAGACCAATGCCTATGCGCGCGTCGAACGTTCGCGCGTCGGCTCGCGCTTGGGGCCGGCCAGCCAGCTCTACTTCTGGACCCTCGGCTCGAGCTTCTTCCTGCACGTGCTGTCGCACATCAGCGGCGTCGTCGACCTGGTGCACGACGCCCACCTGTTCGGCGGCGGCCTGCACGAGACACTGCCCGGCGGATCCTTCGGCATCCACGTCGACTTCGATCGCCACCCCCGCACCGCGCTGCACAACGAGATGGTGCTGCTCACCTACCTGAACAAGGACTGGCAGCCGCCGTGGAACGGCGCGCTCGAGCTGTGGGATGCCCAGCGCGGCCAGTGCATCAAGACCATCGAGCCCGAGTTCGGCCGCTCGGTGCTGATGTGCCACGGCCGCACCCACTACCACGGCCACTCGCACCCGCTCGCCGTGCCGGCCGGCGTCACGCGGCGGTCGGTGGCGTCGTACTACTACGCCAACCGCTTCGCGCGCGAGGACCGACGCGAAGCCATGCTGTCCACCTACCTGTTCGCCACCCGCAGCGACCGCAGCAAGCAGTTCCTCAAGCAGATCCTGCCGCCCTTCGTCGTCACGGCGATCAAGCGGCTGACGCGCCGATAATCCCAAACCCGCACCAGAACACAAAGCTCCCAGGAAGAGAAAAGCCCATGTCCAAGCCCTCCACCCCGTCGACAGCGCTGTCGGTGCTGCCCGTCATCATGGCCGGCGGCAGCGGCACGCGGCTGTGGCCGCTGTCGCGCGCCGGATTCCCGAAGCAGTTCCTCGTGCTGTCGGGCGACCAGAGCCTGTTCCAGCAGGCGGTGCAGCGCCTGGCGGGCCTGGGCAGCACCGACATCGCGGTGCAGGCGCCGCTGATCATCGGCAACGAGGAACACCGCTTCCTGGTGCTCGACCAGCTGCGCGACCAGCGCATCGAGCCGGCCGCCGTGGTGCTGGAGCCGCAGGGCCGCAACACCGCGCCGGCCCTCACGCTGGCCGCGCTCGCCGCGGTCGAGGGTGGCCAGGACCCGATCCTCGTCGTGACGCCGGCCGACCAGACCGTCACCGACGGCGCCGCCTTCACCGCCGCGCTGCAGCAGGCCGTGCGCGGCGCCGCCGACGGCGCGATCGTGATCCTCGGCATCACGCCCGACCGTCCCGAGACCGGCTACGGCTACATCCGCGGCACGCCCGACGGCAAGGTCGCCCAGTTCGTCGAGAAGCCCGACCTCGCCACCGCCGAGCACTACCTGCGCGAAGGCCAGTACCTGTGGAACAGCGGCATGTTCGTGCTGAAGGCCTCGGTGTGGCTGGCCGCGCTGGAAGCCTTCCGCCCCGACATCGCGGCGGCCACCGCCAGCGCCTGGAAAGCCCGCAGCAGCGACGCGAAGTTCGTGCGCCCCGGCAAGGCGGAATTCGCCGCGGTGCCGTCCGAATCGGTCGACTACGCAGTGATGGAACGCTGCCCCGGCAGCCGCTTCGACATCCGCATGGTCGCGCTCGACGCCGGCTGGAACGACCTCGGCGCCTGGGACGCGGTGTGGCAGGTGGCCGGCAAGGACGCGCGCGGCAATGCGAGCGTCGGCGACGTGCTGCTGCACGACAGCGACAACACGCTGGTGCATGCGACCAGCCGGCTCGTCAGCGTCGTCGGCCTCGCCGACGTGGTGGTGGTCGAGACCGCCGACGCGGTGATGGTGAGCGACCGCTCGCGCAGCCAGGAGGTCAAGCAGATCGTCGGCGAACTCGGCGCGCGCGGGCGCGGCGAGCACACGCTGCACCGCAAGGTGCACCGGCCCTGGGGCTGGTACGACAGCATCGACTCCGGCGCGCGCTTCCAGGTCAAGCGCATCATGGTCAACCCCGGCGCGTCGCTCAGCCTGCAGATGCATCACCACCGCGCCGAGCACTGGATCGTCGTCTGCGGCACCGCCGAGATCACCAACGGCGACAAGGTGATGATCCTCAGCGAAAATCAGAGCACCTACATCCCCCTCGGCCAGACGCACCGGCTGGCCAATCCCGGCAAGGTGCCGCTGGAAATCATCGAAGTGCAATCGGGCTCGTACCTCGGCGAAGACGACATCGTCCGCTTCGAGGACACCTACGGCCGAACCCAATGACAGGACTCGTTTCATGACCATTCTCGTGACCGGCGGCGCCGGCTTCATCGGCAGCAACTTCGTGCTGGACTGGCTCGCGCAGAGCGACGAAACCGTCGTCAACCTCGACGCACTCACCTACGCCGGCAACCTCGAGAACCTGGCCTCGCTGGCCGGCGATGCGCGCCACGTGTTCGTCAAGGCCGACATCTGCGACCGCCCCGCCGTCGACGCGGTGCTGGCGCGGCACCGGCCGCGCGCCATCGTGCACTTCGCGGCCGAGAGCCACGTCGACCGCAGCATCCACGGCCCGGGGGCCTTCATGCGCACCAACATCGACGGCACCTTTGCACTGCTCGAGGCCGCGCGCGGCCTGTGGGGCACGCTCGAGGGCGATGCGAAGGCGGCGTTCCGCTTCCACCACGTCAGCACCGACGAGGTCTACGGCTCGCTGTCGGCCACCGACCCGGCCTTCGCCGAGACCGACGCCTACGAACCCAACAGCCCCTACTCGGCCAGCAAGGCCGCCAGCGACCACCTGGTGCGCGCCTGGCACCACACCTACGGGCTGCCGGTGGTCACCACCAACTGCAGCAACAACTACGGGCCCTATCACTTCCCCGAGAAGCTGATCCCGCTGATGATCGTCAACGCGCTCGCCGGCAAGGCGCTGCCGATCTACGGCGACGGCCAGAACGTGCGCGACTGGCTGTACGTGCGCGACCACGCGAGCGCGATCCGCGCGGTGCTGGCCGGCGGACGCGTCGGCGAGACCTACAACATCGGCGGCTGGAACGAGAAGACCAACCTCGAGATCGTGCACACGATCTGCGCGCTGCTCGACGAGCTGCGTCCCGATGCGGCCGGCTCGTACAAGCGCCTGATCACCTACGTGAAGGACCGCCCGGGCCACGACCGCCGCTATGCGATCGATGCGCGCAAGATCGAGCGCGAGCTCGGCTGGCGGCCGGCCGAGACCTTCGAGACCGGCATCCGCAAGACGGTGCAGTGGTACCTCGACAACGCCGGCTGGGTCGCCAACGTGCAGAGCGGCGGCTACCGCGAGTGGGTCGCGAAGAACTACGGCGAGGCGGCCGCGGCATGAAGATCCTGTTGCTGGGCAAAGGCGGCCAGGTCGGCTGGGAACTGCAGCGTGCGCTGGCGCCGCTGGGCGAGCTGACCGCACTCGACTTCGATACGCCGGGTCCGTTGAAGGCCGATTTCTCGAAGCCCGACACGCTGGCGGCCACGGTGCGTGCGGTGAACCCGGACGTGATCGTCAATGCCGCGGCGCACACCGCGGTCGACAAGGCCGAGGGCGAGCCGGCACTGGCGCGCGCGATCAACGCCACCGGCCCCGGCGTGCTGGCGCGCGAGGCGGCGGCGCTGGGCGCATGGCTGGTCCACTACAGCACCGACTACGTGTTCGACGGCAGCGGCACGCAGCCGCGCACCGAGGATGCCCCGACCGGGCCGCTGAGCGTCTACGGCCAGACCAAGCTCGAGGCCGAGGAACTGATCCGCGACAGCGGCTGCCGGCACCTGATCCTGCGCACCAGCTGGGTCTATGCGGCGCGCGGCGGCAACTTCGCGCGCACCATGCTGCGCCTGGCCGGCGAGCGCGAGCGCCTGACGGTGATCGACGACCAGGTCGGCGCGCCGACCGGTGCCGACCTGCTGGCCGACGTCAGCGTGCATGCGCTGCGCGCGGCGATGGCCGACCCGAAGCTTGCCGGCACCTACCACGCGGTGGCCGCCGGCGAGACCAGCTGGCACGGCTATGCCCGCTTCGTGATCGAGTGGGCGCGTGCGCGCGGCCAGGCGATCAAGGTGGCGCCCGACGCGATCGAGGCGGTGCCGACCACCGCCTTCCCGACGCCGGCGAAGCGGCCGCTCAATTCACGGCTGTCGTGCGACAAGCTGAACCAGGCCTTCGGGCTGCGCATGCCGCCCTGGCAGTCGGGCGTCGAGCGCATGCTCACCGAGATCCTGGCCTGACCACCAGAACCATCGTTTGGGAGACCCCATGAACCGCAAAGGCATCATCCTCGCCGGAGGGTCCGGAACCCGGCTGCACCCGGTGACGCTCGCCCTCAGCAAGCAACTGATCCCGGTGTACGACAAGCCGATGATCTACTACCCGCTCAGCGCCCTGCTGCTGGCCGGCATCCGCGAGATCCTGATCATCAGCACGCCGCAGGACACGCCGCGCTTCCAGCAGTTGCTGGGCGACGGCCGGCAGTGGGGCCTGGAGCTCAGCTATGCGGTGCAGCCGAGCCCGGACGGCCTGGCGCAGGCCTTCCTGATCGGCGAGGAGTTCCTCGCCGGCGCACCGAGCGCGCTGGTGCTGGGCGACAACATCTTCTACGGCCACGACCTGGGCACGCGGCTGTCCGACGCGGCCACGCGCACGAGCGGCGCGACGGTGTTCGCCTACCCGGTGACCGACCCCGAGCGCTATGGCGTGGTCGAGTTCAACGACAAGGCGCAGGCCGTCAGCCTCGAAGAGAAGCCGAAGCAGCCGAAGAGCCGCTATGCGGTGACCGGGCTGTACTTCTACGACGACAAGGTCGTGCCGTATGCGAAGAGCCTGAAGCCCAGCCCGCGCGGCGAGCTGGAGATCACCGACCTGAACCGGCTGTACCTGGAGGCCGGCACGCTCGAAGTGCAGATCTTCGGCCGCGGCGATGCCTGGCTGGACACCGGCACGCACGATTCGCTGCTGGAGGCCAGCGCCTTCATCCACACGCTCGAGAAGCGCCAGGGCTTGAAGGCCTGCTGCCCGGAGGAGATCTGCTGGCGCAAGGGCTGGATCACCTCGGCCCAGCTGGAAGCGCTGGCCAAGCCGCTCGCCAAGAGCGGCTACGGCCAGTACCTGTTGCAACTGATGCACGACAAGGTGTTCTGATGAAGGTCACGCAGACAGCGATTGCGGATGTGCTGGCCTTCGAGCCGAAGGTGTTCGGCGATGCGCGCGGCTTCTTCATGGAGAGCTTCAACGGCCGGGTGTTCGCCGAGGCGGTCGGGCGCGAATACGACTTCGTGCAGGACAACCATTCGCGCTCGGCGCGTGGCGTGCTGCGCGGGCTGCATTTCCAGTACGCGCCGCATGCGCAGGGCAAGCTGGTGCGGGTGACCAGCGGCGCGGTGTTCGACGTCGCGGTCGACATCCGCCGTTCGAGCCCGACCTTCGGCCGCTGGGTCGGCATGGAGCTGAGCGCCGAGAACAACCGGCAGCTGTGGATTCCGCCGGGGCTGGCGCATGGTTTCCTGGTGCTGACCGAGACGGCCGACTTCCTCTACAAGACCACCGACTACTACGCGCCGCAGGCCGAGGGCTGCGTGCGCTGGGACGATCCGGATCTCGCGATCGCGTGGCCCGACGTCGGCGTGGTGCCGCAGCTGTCGGCCAAGGACGCCGCGGCGCCGGGGCTGGCGCAGGCGAGGCTCGAATGACCAAGGCGATGATCCTGGCGGCCGGCCAGGGCACGCGCGTGCGTCCGCTGACGCGCGACCTGCCCAAGCCGATGGTGCCCATCCTCGGCAAGCCGGTGATGGAGTACCTGATCGAGCACCTGGCGCGCTACGGCGTGCGCGAGATCATGGTCAACGTCGCGTTCAACCACCACAAGATCGAGAGCCATTTCGGCGACGGCCATCGCTGGGGTGTCGAGATCGGCTACTCGTACGAGGGTGCGCGCGAGCATGGCGAGATCGTGCCGAAGCCGAGGGGGTCGGCCGGCGGCATGAAGAAGATCCAGGATTTCTCCGGCTTCTTCGACGAGACGACCGTGGTGCTGTGCGGCGATGCGCTGATCGACCTGGACTTCGGCGCGGCGCTGTTCGAGCACCGCAGCAAGGGGGCGCTGGCGAGCGTGGTGACGCTGGACGTGCCGCGCAGCGAGGTGCAGAGCTATGGCATCGTGCGGGCCGACAAGGACGGCCGCGTGCTGTCGTTCCAGGAGAAGCCGAAGCCGGAAGAGGCGCTGAGCACGCTGGCCTCGACCGGCATCTACATCTTCGAGCCGGCGGTGCTGGACCTGGTGCCGAGCGACACGGTGTTCGACATCGGCAGCCAGTTGTTCCCGCTGATGGTGGAGCGCCAGCTGCCGTTCTATGCGCAGAGCCGCTTCTTCAACTGGATCGACATCGGACGCGTCAGCGACTACTGGAGCGTGCTGCAGCGCGTGCTGCGCGGCGAGGTGGCGCAGATGGACATGCCGGGCCGCGAGGTGCGGCCGGGGGTGTGGGTGGGGCTGAACACGCGGGTGCCGTGGGACGAGGTGACGATCAACGGGCCGGTGTACATCGGCTCGGGGGTCGAGATCGAGCCCGGCGTGACGATCCAGGGCCCGACCTGGATCGGCACGGGCAGCCACCTGCGGCGCGGCTCGACGCTGCGGCAGAGCGTGCTGTTCGAGTACACCCGCATCGGGGCGGGCCAGTCCTTCCAGGACATGATCGTCGCGCCGCTGTACTGCGTGGACCGCAAGGGCAAGACGTTCTATCAGGGGGACGAGGAGTGCACGCTGCGTTGGAGTGACGCGCGGGCCTGACGCTGCTGCTGCATCGGCTTTGCCGAACCAGCGGCTTGGCGCGAACAACCCGGATTCGTAGCCCGGATGCCAATCCGGCAATCGTCTCTCACTTCGTTGAGACGAAGCGCAGCGAGCCAGTTGGAAAAGAAGGCCCAAGAACAACAAAGCCCCGCGGCGTAGATACCACGGGGCTTTGTCAATCAGTCGCCACTGCACAAGCGCAGCGAAGTGCCCCTCAAGCCACGCCCGCGGAACCGGCTTTGCCGGACCGCCGGGTGGCGCCCCTTGGGGGCAGGAGCGAAGCGACTGGGGGGCCGTCAGCCTTTCAGTCTTGCGGACGACGGCGACGCGACACGAACACGATCGCGCCCAGGCCGGCCAGCAGCATCGCGTACGTCGCCGGTTCCGGAACGGCCGTGACGGTGATGTTCTGCAGTGCGAGGCTGAACTTCTGCGGATACACACCCAGCAGCGCGAAGATCAGGAAGCTGTCGCCACCCGCCTTCGTCACGAACGAATAGGTGTTCCAGCCCGACGTTTTCGTCGAGTCGGACAACTGGTCGAACGTGCCGGGACCCTTGGCGCTGTCGAACAGGAAGGCGAAGTCCAGCGTGCGGTCGAAAAGACCACCGGACGCCTTCGTCGCTGCATATTCGAAGCTCACGTTGTAGAGACCGGGAGCCAGGTCATCAAACACTTCGTAGCAGAAGCTTTGACCCAGCTTGCTCTTCAACGGATCGTCGCAGCTTTCGCTGGATGCGAAAGCCGAGCCCGTCGCGAATGTCATCGCGGTGAGGGCCAGGGTTACAAGGAACTTCTTCATCGATTACCTCCTGGTGATTAGGTGCTTTCCCGTATGCAATATGCACGCCACTTTCGGCCGGAATCCCCTGGTTCAGGGGGTTGAACCGGCCTTCACTGGGTGCCAACGGTGCTAGGCAGCCAGCGTGCCGGCCCGCGGCTGCCCAAATCGCCGGCCGAGGCAGAAAAAGCTGGCTAATTTGCTGCAGCAACTACCAGCCGGCAGCCAAAGCTTGCCGATTTCTCCCCTGTATCTCTTCGTTACGGCCTGCAAGAGGCTGCAAACTGTCTTCAAGTCGACATATCAGCATGGTCCATGCCTGGGCGACGCTCACCCGCTTGGTGCAATGCAGCATGGAAATTGGGCACCGTGAAACCGTCACGGTTTATCCGACAGATCTGCCGGATTCAGCGCATGCTGAACTGGCCCGAGCAGTTGCCGGTGGTGGCCCGGTAGGGGTACGTGATGGTGAGGTTGTCGCCCACCACGCGCCGGCGCTCGTGGCCGATGTTGCAGGCCAGCTGCAGCGCGCGGATCGGCTGCCACGCGAGGCCGAAACCCACCGTGGTGGTGGCGTCCTCGCCCTCGGACGGCGTGTTGACGCCATTGACGATGAACGCGTTGTCGAGCTTGCGCCGCGTGTAGCCGACGCGCGCCGTCGCCTGGATCTTCGCGGTCGCGTCCCAGCGTGCATTCAGTTGCACGCCCTGGCTGATGCGGGTGTCGCTCGAGTCGATGTCGTTCAGCGCCGTGCCGTAGGTGCTGCTGCCCACGCTGCTGTCGCGCGACAGCAGCGTCTCGAAGCTCAGCTTGCCGGTGGCCTGCCAGTTCCAGCCCAGCGCGCCGGTCCAGGAGCTGTYGTCGCGCTGCGCCTGCACCGAGTGGTTCTCGCGCGTCACGCTGACGCGCGCGTTGACCGTGCTGAGGCCGTTCGGCTTCGCGACCATGCTCAGGTCGACGTCGTTGCGGCGGAACACGTCCGGCTCGACGCCGAAGTTCGGGAAACGGCCCTCGGTATGGCGCCCGCCCAGGCGCACGCTCAGCGCATCGCTGTCGGCCCAGCGCACGCCGGCGTTGACCGTCTGCTGGCGCACGTCGCGGTTGCTGAACTGCTCGGCCGAATAGCGGCTCTGGTTGCCGGCCCAGCCGCCATCCAGCGTCCATGCGGTGACCACGCCGACACGCACCTGCAGGCCGGCGCCGGTGGTGCGCAGCTGGTTCTTGCCGGTGAAGCGCGACTGGCTGTCCAGGTCGTAGCGGTACAGGCTGTTGCGCTGCTCGGCCGTCAGTTCGCCCGACACGCGCTCGACGGTCGACCAGTCGAGCCGCGCCGACAGCCGGTGGTCGGTGTTGTTGAGCTGGGTGTTGTTCTTGTAGCGGTTGATGTTGGCATCGAGCCCGGCGCTGAAGCGCTGGCGGCCGAACGGCTGGTCGATCGCGGCGCGCAGGCCGGTCGACGAGATGATGTCGCGCGGCCTGTACGCCGAGCCGTCCGGCACCCGGAACAGGTTGGTGTCGGCGGCGAAGCTCTGGCTGACGCCCAACGTGTAAGGGTCGGATTCATCGCCGGCAAGAGCGGACGTGGCCCCGCCGGCAAGAGCCATTGCCACCAGAGAGGAAAGAGCGTTACTGCGATTCATCGTCATCAATAGGCGTTGCGGTCGAAGAGAACCAGGCGCACCGTGCGCACGATGATCTTCAGGTCGAGGCCGATCGACCAGTTGCGCAGGTATTCCAGGTCGTACTCGACCCGCGCGGCCATCTTGTCCAGCGTGTCGGTCTCGCCGCGGAAGCCGTTCACCTGCGCCCAGCCGGTGATGCCCGGGCGCACCTTGTGGCGCACCATGTAGGCTTGGATCATCTTGCGGTACTGCTCGTTGTGGGCCACCGCGTGCGGGCGCGGCCCGACGATGCTCATGCGGCCCTGCAGCACGTTGATCAGCTGCGGCAACTCATCGAGCGAGGTCTTGCGGATGAAGGCGCCGAACGGCGTGATGCGCGCATCGCCGCGCGTCGCCTGCTTCACCACCGCCCCGTTGTCCTGCGTGGTCATCGAGCGGAACTTGTAGACCTCGATCTCCTCGCCATCGAGCCCGTTGCGCTTCTGGCGGAAGATCACCGGCCCCGGCGAGCTGAGCTTCACGCCGACCGCCAGTGCCAGCATCACCGGCGAGATCAGCAGCAGGATCAGCGAGGCCAGCACGATGTCGCTGAAACGCTTGACCAGGTCGTTGGTGCCGGTGAACGGCGACTCGAGCAGGCTCACCACCGGCACGCCGGCCATGTCCTGCAACCGACCCTGGATCACGCTGACGCCGAACACGTCGGGCGCGTAGTAGACCGAGGCCGTGGTGTCCTGCAGCGAGGCCAGCAGGTTGACGATGCGCGGCTGCGAGGTCAGCGGCAGCGTGATGTAGACGTCGCGCACGTTGTGCCGGCGCACCCAGTCCGCCAGGTCCTCGAAGCGGCCCCTGACGTGGTCGCGCGCCTCGGGGTGCAGGCGATCGGGCGAGCGGTCCTCGAAGAAGCCGACGAAGTCCTGCCCGAACGAGCGCCGCGCCTTCAGCGATTCGAGCACCTTGGCCCCCAGCGGGCCTGCACCCACCACCACCGCCGGGCGCCGGAACTCGGGGCGCAGGGCCAGGCGACGCAGCCATTCCTTGCCCAGCCGCACGGCAATCCATTGCACGATGGGGGTCAGCCCGGCCCACCACAGCAGCACCGACCACTCGAAGAACTTCAGGCTGTCGGTGGCGTAGCCGCACAGCAGCAGGATGCCCAGCAACGCGATCCACGCGCTGAGGATGTCGATGCCGGCATTCAGAGTGCGGTCCTTGAAGCGGTTGACACCCGGGAAGCTGAGCACCAGCACCAGCATGCAAAGCGTCAGCGCCGGCCGCTCGATCGGCTCGTTGAAGAAATCGCTGACCGCCAGGTAGCACAGCACGGTCAGCAGCGGTTCCAGCACCGCCGCGATGAAGGAGGTGACGGACGGTGGCGCACCGAGGAACAACTGCCTATGGCTGCGTTCTTCGAACATGGGAGTAGACCGTTGAAAGTTTCACCGAATCTCCCACGCACGAGGCGTGCCAGCACGCGCCAGGCGTGTAACTGAATTTCTCCCTCGGCGCCAGAGGGCGAACGCGAGGCCGAAGATCGCCCGGATCGGTAGATTCGACAGGCTTTTATCCGACGCAAGTCCGGTTCTTACCGGTTCGCTTGGCCTCGTAGAGCGCCTCGTCGGCCCGCTCGAGCGCAGCCTCGATGGGCTCGCCCTCGCGGTAGGCGGTGACGCCGGCCGAGAAGGTGACGAACACCTGGCGCTGCTCGTGCATGAACAGGCCGCCCGACAGCGAGCGCTGCAAACGCGTCAGGATCTGCTCGCCTTCCTGCACCGGGGTGTCGGGCAGCAGCACGACGAACTCCTCGCCGCCGTAGCGCGCCACCAGGTCGGTGGGCCGCAAGGCCTTGCTGACCACCTCGGCCAGCGTCTTCAGCGCAACGTCGCCGGCGGTGTGGCCCAGCTCGTCGTTCAGGCGCTTGAAGTTGTCGACGTCCAGCAGCCCGATGGCCAGCTCGGTCTGGCTGCGCTCCAGGCGCGCGCGCTCGGCCTCGAAGGCCTGCATCAGGCCGCGCCGGTTGGCGATCTGCGTCAGCTGGTCGGTCGACACCTCTTCGGACAGGCGGCGCAGCTCACCCTCGAGCTCGGCGACGCGCTCGGACAGGCCGACCGCCTTCGCGTGCTCGGATTCGAGGCGGCCCTGGGCCTGGCTGACCAGCGATTGCACGGTGCGGCTTTCCTCGACCATCTCGCGCACGACGCCGGCCAGGCTCTCCAGCGAATCGGCCTTCTCGATGGTGTCGGCATAGCGGCCGACGCTTTCGTGGAAGCGCCCGGTGTGCTGGCCCAGTTCGCCCAGCTCGCTGAGCATGCGGTTGATCAGCAGCTTCAGCGCGTCGCGCGCCCGGGCCCGGTCGCCGCGCAGCTGCTGCTGGCGCTCGCGGGTCTGCTCCAGCAGCTCGCTGACCGAGCGCACGCCGCGCGCGGTGAGGCCGCCGTCGATCTGCAGCTTCATCGCATCGACCTGGCCGCGCGCCCAGCTGTCGTCCTCGGCCAGCTCGGCCAGGCTCGCGGTGAGCTCCTGGCACAGGCCGCCCAGCTGGTCGACGAAATGGTTGCGGTGCTGCAGCATGCGGCGCGCACGATCGCACAGCTGCTCGAACTCCTCGGCCTGTGGCGGCGTCGGGCCGGGTTCTTCCAGGCGGGCCAGCAGCTCGGCCAGCTGGCGCGCCAGCTCGGCGCTCGGCGCCGGGGCCGGCGGCAGCGCCAGCTGCACGGTGCCGCTCAGGCCGTCCGCCACGCGCCGCCACGCGGGGAAGGCGCTGTCCGACGGCGCCGCAGCGGCGGCCGGCGCTGGTGCGGCGACCGGCGGCAAGGCGTCCAGCGGCGCCGGATGCGTCAGGCTGTCGTCGGCCTCGACGTTGTCGTCCAGCGTGTCGCTTTCCCAGCTGCCGACCAGCTGCCCGAGGCGCTGCTGCAGGCGGTTGACGTCGCTGCGGCTGCCGGACAGCACGCGCTGCAGGCTTTCCTTCTTGCGCGCCGCCGTCCAGTTGCGCCCGCCCCGCTCGAGGCCGCGCGCGATGCGCTCGATCAGCCCGGCGAGCGCTCCCGCCTGGGCCGCGCTGTCCGGCGCCGTGGGCTCGGCCGGTGGCCTGGCCGCCACTGCCGGCGGCCCGCCCGCCTCTTGCTGGTAGGCCTTGGCATAGTTCTCGGGGGTCGGCTCCAGCCTGTCCATCACCAGCCGGCGCAATGCGGCCTTGGCCAGCAGGGCAGGCGTCTGCGCCTGGGGTTTCGTGTCCATCGGATCCGTAAGAATTGAATGACCAGGGCTTCGACAAGCTCAGCCCGAACGGGATGAGAAGATCACCTGCGGCGCGGCTCGAGGCCGGCGCGCAGCGCTTCGGTGACCTCCCCCTCGCCCGCATCGACGATCCACGGCGCCTTGCGCGGCAGCACCGTCTGCTGCAGCCACTGGTCCAGCGCCTCGGGCGCGAGCGCCTTGCTGAACAGGAAGCCCTGCATCATCCCGCAGCCCAGCCGGTGCAGCACCTCCATCTGGCGCATGTTCTCGACACCCTCGGCCACCACGCGCAGCCCCAGCGAACGCGCCAGCGCGATGATCGCGGTGACGACGGCCGAGCTCTGCGGCGTCATGCCCAGGTCGCGCACGAACGAGCGGTCGATCTTCAGCTCGCTGATCGGCAGCGTCGTCAGGTAGGCCAGCGACGAATAGCCGGTGCCGAAGTCGTCGATCGAGATCTCGACGCCGATCTCGTTGAGCCGGTGCAGCGTCGGGATCACGTTCTGCAGGTCCTTCATCAGGCCCGTCTCGGTGATCTCGAGCTCGATCGCGTGGTGCGGCACGCCATAGGCGGTGACGGCCTGGTGGATGTGCTCGACCAGGTCGGTGCGCTCGAACAGGCGGTTCGGCAGGTTGACCGCGATCGAGTCGGCAAAGCCGAAGCTGTCCTGCCAGATGCGCGCCTGGCGCGCCGCCTCGCGGATCGCCCATTCGCTGAGCGGGATGATCAACCCGGTCTCCTCGGCCAGCGGGATGAACTCGCCCGGCGGCACCAGCACGCCGCCGCGCTGCCAGCGCATCAGCGCCTCGGCCCCCACCATGCGCGCGCCGCGCACGTCGACCTTGGGCTGGTAGTGCAGCACCAGCTCGTTGCGCTCGATCGCCTTGTGCAGCGCGCTCTCGAGCTCGAGCTTCTCGCGCCCCTTGCCGGCCAGCGCCGGGCGGTACAGCAGCGCGGCATTGCGGCCCTGCGCCTTCACCGAATACATCGCGACGTCGGAGTTGCGCATCAGGTCGGCCACCGTCTGCCCGTCGCGCGGGAACATCGCGATGCCCACGCTCGCGGTGACGAAGCATTCCTGGCCGCCGACGAAGATCGGCTCGCGCATCACGTCGAGCACGCGCGCGGCCACGCGCTCGGCATCGGATTCGTCCGACACCTCGGGCAGCAGCGCGACGAACTCGTCGCCACCGAGGCGGCCGACGGCCTCGAGCGTGCGGTGCGAACGCGAGCCCATCGATTCGACGGTGCTCTCCATCACCTGGTCGGAATGGCGCACGCACGAGCGCAGCCGGCGCGACACCTCCATCAGCAGCTCGTCGCCGGCGCCATGGCCCAGCGTGTCGTTGATGACCTTGAAGCGGTCGAGGTCGATCAGCAGCAGGCCCACCGGGTGGTTCAGGCGCCGCGCGTGCTCGAGCGCGCGCTCGGTGCGCCAGATCAGCTGGCGGCGGTTCGGCAGGCCGGTCAGCGCGTCGAAGTTGGCCAGGTGGCGGATCTTGTCCTCGGCCATGCGCCGGTCGGTCACGTCCTGCACGATGCCGGTGTAGCCGGACAGGTTGCCGTGCTCGTTGAACTCGGGCTCGGCCTCGACGTGGATGATGCGCTGGCGCGCGTCGGGCAGCGTCACCGGGATGTCGGTGGCCAGCACCGAGCTGTGGCGGATGACCTCGTGCAGGATGGTCATGAAGCCGCTGCGGTCTTCCTGCGGCACCATGCGCAGCAGCGCGCGCATGCCGGGCGTGTCGCCCGGGCCGAGGCCGAACACGCGCAGGCCCTCGACCGAGAACAGCGGATTGCCGTGGCCGCGGTGCCAGTCGAAGCTGCCCATGCGCGCCAGGTCTTGCGCGCGCGCCAGCTTCGACTTGCTGCGCTCCAGCTCCTGGCGCGTGCGCGACGAGCGCAGCAGGTAGCGCAGCCGGCCGGCCAGCAGGCTCCAGTGGGTGGACTTGACGAAGAAATCGGTGGCGCCGGCCTCGTAGGCACGGGTGATGGACGCGTCGTCGTCCAGGCCGGTCAGCATCAGCACCGGCATCGATTCGAAACCGGGCAGCAGGCGCAGCTCGCGGCAGGTCTGGAAGCCGTCCAGCCCGGGCATCAGCGCGTCCAGCACGACGACGTCGGGCGACCAGTCGGCCAGGATCTGGATCGCCCGCTCGCCGCTGGTGGCCTCGGTGATCGCGAAGCCGCGCTCGCGCAGCGCGATCGCCGTCAGCAACAGGTTGACCTCGTCGTCGTCGACCAGCAGCACCCGCGGCTGCCCCAGCAGGTCGTCGTCGGTCAGCGGCGCGCTGGAGCTCATCGACCTAGCGCCCGAGCAGGCGCCGCGTGGCGGCCACGACGATGGTGACCTCGGCCTGCAGGGCGACGATCAGTTCGTCCATGCCCTGGGTGGCTTCGCGGCGGACCATGGCTTCGATTTCTGCGCAGATGTGAGACAACTTGAGGGCCCCGATGCTGGCGGATGACGACTTCAGCGTGTGTACCACGTGCCGGATGCCCGTCAAGTCGTGCGAGGCCTGAGCATCCTGCAATTGGGGGAGAAGGCGCTCGAGGGAATTCTCGAAAGCCTTCATGACGCGCTCCAGCAGCTGGTTCTCGCCGCTCGGGTCGAGTTCGCGCAGCCGGTCGAGCGCCAGGGCGTCGAGCACGCCGTCGGTGGCCGCCGCAGCGGCAGGCGCCGGCGTGGCGACCGCCGGCGGGATGGCGCGGCCGGCGCCGGCAGGGCCTTCGGAATCCACAGGCGCCGCGGGGCGCAGTCGTTTGGCGAGCATGGCAAGCAGTTGGCTTTGGCGGAATGGCTTCGAGAGATAGTCGTCGAAACCGAGTTCAAGGAACCGTTCTTCATCCCCTCCCAGGGCGTTAGCCGTCACGGCGATCACCGGCGTGTCGGGCGGCGTGAGGAAATCGAACCGTCCCGACCGGCTGCGGCGGAACCAGTTCAGCGCCTCCACGCCGTCCATGCCCGGCATCTGGATGTCCATCAGCACGAGGTCGTAGCGCTTCTCGCACAGTGCGCGCAAGCCGTCCAATGCCGACGCGCAGACCTGAACCTGGCACCCCAGCGACCTGAGCATCTGCCCGATGACCTCCTGGTTGACGGCATTGTCTTCGATGACAAGGATCAGTGCGTTCAGCCGGGGCGTCAAGCGGCTTGCGTCACCCCGGGCGCTCGAAATGCCGAGGATCGCCTGCCGCAGCTCGGCCTTGCGCACCGGTTTCGCGACGAAGCGGTCGTAGCCGGCGCGCTGCGCGGCGCGCGCATCGTCGGGCGACGACACCGACGACAGCAGGATCATCTTCATGCCGGCACTGCGCCGCCCGGGGCCTTGCGCCTGCAGCGCGAGCGCCAGCCCCATGCCGTCCAGGCGCGGCATGTTCATGTCGACCAGGGCCAGGTCGAAGCGCGGGTCGATCGAGCTGGCGCCCGACAGGATGTCGAGCGCGCGCCGGCCATCTTCGGCCAGCACCACCTGCATGCCCCAGGCGCCCAGCATGTTGTCGAGCACGGTGCGGTTGGTCTCGTGGTCCTCGACCACCAGCACGCGCAGCGCCGGCATCTGCGCCAGCTCGAGCCCGGCCGCCACGGCGTCGCCGCTGGCCGCCGGCGCGAGCGGCATGCTGAAGATGAAGCGCGAACCGATGCCGGGCGAGCTCTGCACCTCGATGTCGCCGCCCATCAGCTCGACCAGCTGCTTGGAGATCGCCAGGCCCAGCCCGGTGCCGCCATAGCGCCGCGACATGCCGCCATGCGCCTGCGTGAAGGCGTTGAACAGCCGCGGCACCACCGCATCCTCGATGCCGATGCCGGTATCGCGCACCTCGAACTCCAGCCACAACGCGCCATCGGCCCCCTGCGCCGGCATCGGCATGCGCACGTCGACGACGATCTCGCCGGCCTCGGTGAACTTGATCGCATTGGCCACCAGGTTGGTCAGCACCTGGCGCAGGCGCAGCGGGTCGCCGTGCACCAGCGCCGGCATGCCTGGCTCCTCGCGGAAGCTCAGCTCCAGCCCCTTCTCATGGGCGCGCGGCGCGAGCAGCTCCAGCGTGTCTTCCACCACCGCGCGCAGCGAGAAGTCGACCGGCGCCAGCTCCAGCCGGCCGGCCTCGATCTTCGAGAAGTCGAGGATGTCGTTGATGATCTCCAGCAGCGCCTCGCCGGAGCGGTACACCGCCTGCGCGAAGCGCTTCTGCTTGTCGCTGAGCGCGGTGCCCAGCAGCAGCTCGGTCATGCCGAGGATGCCGTTCATCGGCGTGCGGATCTCGTGGCTCATGTTGGCCATGAACTGGCTCTTGGCCTGGCTGGCCGCCTCGGCGGTGTCGCGCGCGCGCTTCAGCTCGGTCTCGCGCTCCATCTCTTCGGTGACGTCGCACACCAGGCCGTAGACGCGCAGCTCGCCGTCGGGCGTGCGCCGCGACCGGGTGCGCGAACGCAGCCAGCGCAGCCCCTTGGCCGGGTGCTGGATGCGCACGCGCACGTCGGCCGGCTGCCCCTGCTCCTCGAGCGCGCGGCGCGCGTCCAGCAGGTGCCGGTCTTCGGGCAGCACGCGCGACAGGAAAGCCTGCGGCGCCGCGTCCCATTCGTCGCGCGGCGTGCCCCAGGTGTCGTAGCTGCTGTCGGTGAGGAAGTGGAACCGGTCCCGCGCCGGCGTGGTGACGAACAGGCTGTCCTCCACCGTGTCGGCGAACTCGCGCAGGCGGCTCTGCGATTCGTGCAGGTCGCGCTCGGCGCGGCGCTCGCCGCTGATGTCGCGCGCCAGCACGATCAGCAGGCGCGGCGAGCCGTCGGGGTCGCGCAGCGCGAAGTAGCGCGCACTCACCACGCGGGCAGCCCCGCCGTCCGGATGCGCCGGCACCTCGACCTCGCTCTCGATGGTCTCGTGGCCGGCCAGCGCGCGGGCGAACGACGGCTCGCTCAGCGCGCCGATCTCGGGGCCGAAGGCTTCGTCGACCGTCCTGCCGATCGCGTCCTCGCGGCGCCGGCCGAACTCGCGCTCGGCATGCACGTTGATGGCCACCAGGCGCCGCTCGGCCGCGGTCAGCACGAACAGGCTGACCGGCAGGTTCTCCATCAGCAGCTGCAGCAGTGCCGGCTCGGGGACGCGCGGGTCCGGCGCAGGCGGCTCGGCCGGGCCGCACTGGCCGGCGCGCAGGTCGACCAGGCGCTGCACGGTGTCGAGCACGCGGCGCAGCGCCGGCAGCTCGCGGCGCGCCAGCACCGCGCGCAGCTCCAGCACCGCCAGCATGCCGTGGCCGCCGTGCACCGGGATCGCGATYAGGCTCGCACCCGAAGCCGGCAGCGGCGTCAGGCAGATGCTGCCCTCGGTGACGGCGCGGCCGGTGGTGCTGAGCCGCGGGTGGACGGTGAAGCGGGCGGGGTGGGGGTCGTCGGGCGGCGACCAGGCCTGCAGCTCGGTGGCCTCGCCGCTGACGGACAGCACGCGCAGCACGGCGTGCTCGCTCGCGTCCAGCGCTTCGGCCAGCGCCGTGGTGGCGGCCCACAGCGCCTCGGGCAGCGTGTCCGCCTCGTCGACGCGCACGGCGACCTGCTGCACCAATGCCAGCCAGTCGGGGCCGGCCGGCTCGGGAACGGGCGCCGGCGCGGGGGCGCCTGCCGGCGCCGGGGCGACCGGCGCGAGCGGCTTGCGCCCCGGGACGAACCAGCGGGCAATTCGGGACAGCTGAACAGGCATGGTCGACAACTCGGGGAAAGGCATGGCCGTGCCGGCCCACGGGGGTGGCGGGGTCTTCGGGAAGGTTTCGGCGCCGGCGCGGGCGACTTGAGGCATCTGACATGGCATGAAGCCCGCCGCGCTTCACAATCTCACGCTGCAGCGACTCCTTACAATCCTGCGGATGAATCTCGCGACCGTGCTGCCGGCCGGACTGCTCTTGCTGGTGGCCCTCGCGGCCGGCGCCCTCGCCTGGGCCGGCCAGCGCCGCGCCCAGCGGCTCGAACGCGAGTTGCAACAGGCCCGCGCCGAGCGCCAGGCCCTGACGCAGGTGCTGGACGCCTGGCAGTGGCGAACCGACGTGCGGCACCGGGTGACGCAATGGCGCCCGCCGCGCGGCGCCGCGCTGGCCGACTGGGCCGGCACCGACGATGCCCCGCCGCTGTGGCAGCACTTCCAGGCCAACGACACGCTGACGCGCTCGCTGCGCACCGCGATGGACCAGCACGCGCCGCTCAGCGCGACCGCGCTGTGGCGCGCCGGCGCGTCGGGCGTGCGCCAGGCCTGGTCGCTGCGCGGCGAGCCGCTGCTCGACGAGCAGGGCCGCTTCGCCGGTTACGTCGGCACCGCGCACGAGCTGGCAGACCCGGCCGAGCAGCGCATCGCCGGGCTGCTGCAGGCCCTGCCCTCGCCCGTGCTGCGCGTCGCGCTGCCGCCGCCGGGACAGCTGGGGGTGTTGTACGAAACCAATCCGGCGGCCGATGCGTGGCTGCACGTCGGCGACCCGGCCAACCTGCCGGCGTGGCCGGAGCTGCTGCAGCGGCTGCCGGCCGGGCTGCGCCCGCTGGTCGACCACGCGATCGCGCCGACGCTGCATGCCGACGGCGCGAGCGGCAGCGCCGAAGGCTGGGAACTGCGCGTGCACCGGCTCCCGGCCATGACACCGCGCGGCGGCCACGAACTGCTGCTGTTCTTCACGCGCCAAGGCGGGGCTGCGCCGGCCGCCGGGGTGGGCGGCGAGCCGACCGACGAGCAGGAGTCGTTCAGCTACACCGTGTCGCACGACCTGCGCGCGCCGATCCGGGTGGTCGAGGGGTTCACGAAGATCGTCAAGGAAGACTACGGCCGGCTGCTCGACCGCATCGGCAACGACCACCTCGACCGCGTGCTCGGCGCGGCGGCGCGCATGAGCAGCATGATCGATTCGCTGCTCGCGCTGTCGCAGCTGTCGTCGCGGCCGCTGGCGCGCCAGCCGATCAACCTGTCGCAGCTGGTGGGCTACATCGTCGACGACCTGCGGCGGCAATCGCCCGAGCGCGAGGTGCAGGTCGACATCGAACCGGGCCTGCATGCGCAGGGCGACGCGACGCTGCTGCGGGTGGCGCTGGAGAACCTGCTGGGCAACGCGTGGAAGTACACCGCGAAGTGCCGCAACGCGCACATCTGGTTCGAATCGAGCGTGCACGAAGGCCGCACGGCATTCACGGTGCGCGACAACGGCGCCGGCTTCGACATGCGCTTCGCCGACCGGCTGTTCGGGGTGTTCCAGCGGCTCCACAGCGCGAACGACTTCCAGGGCACGGGGGTCGGGCTGGCGTCGGTGCGGCGCATCATCCGCCGGCACGGCGGGGACATCTGGGCGGCAGCGGAAGTCGACCGCGGCGCGAAATTCGAATTCTGGTTGAACTGAACGACAACCCGGATTGGCATCCGGGCTACCCAGTATTCGTATCAGCCTCCGGAAAGCAGCTCCACCGCTTCGAGCAGGCGCTCGGCCTGCTGCGGCAACGGCCGGCCTTCGGAGGCTGCCAGCCGCTGCAGCCGCTCCAGCGCCTGCCCGCGCGACAGCGAATAGCGGTGCATCAGCACCCCCACTGCCATCGCCACCGGCTGCGCCAGCGCCTCGTGCGCCAGCGTGCCGGCCAGCGGCGCCGGCTCGCCGTCGCGCCGGTCGATCTGCGCGAACGCGGCCTCGACCGCCGGCACGATCTGGCGGATGTCCAGCGGCTTCACCAGGTAGGCCACCGCGCCCAGCGCCTTCACCTGCGAGACCGTGTCGTCGTCCGAGAACGCCGACAGGAACATGAACGGCATCTGGCAGTAGTCGCGCAGGTAGGCGGCGACGTCGAAGCCGCTCTTGCCTTCCATCCGGATGTCCAGCAGCGCCAGGTCGGGCCGGTGTTCGCGCGCCAGCAGGATCGCGTCGTCGCCGTTGTCGGCGTCGATGATGTCGTAGCCGGCCTGCGCCAGGCCATGCGTCAGCGTCGCCAGCACCAGCCGGTCATCGTCGACCACGAGGATCTTGCCTTTGTTCGTCACGGTGTCGCAGTGGGGTTACAGCCAGGGGGTGCCAAGCGCACGATCGTGCGGATTGTGGCCGAAAGGCCTGCCCTCAGCCAGCACCTGCCGGCCGGCGCGTCACGCGGGCGCCAGTTTGGCGACCCCCGGCGGCACCAGCGCGATGGTCGCGACCACGCGCTCGCCCTGCTGCTCGAGCGCGAGCGTCGCACTGCGCCGCGGCAGCAGCGCGCGCACCAGCCCGAGGCCCGAGACGCCCCCCGGGAAGCGCGCGAGGCTGAAGCCTTCGGGCAGCGTCGACGCGTTGCCGATGACGACCTGCACGCCGGCCTCGCCGCACACCAGCGTGCAGGTCACCGGCGGGGCGGCCGCGTCGCTGTGCTTGATCGCATTCGTCAGCAGCTCGTTGACCGTCAGCGCGATCGGGATCGATTCGGCCTCCGGCAGCGCCCACAGGTGCGGTGCCGGCCCTTCGACCGCGAACACGATGCTGCGGCCGAAGGTGCGCTGCACCGAGCCGGTGATGGCCTCGAGCACGCTGCGCACGCGCAGCGGCCCGGTCACGCCGACCTGCAGACCGTAGACCTGCGCGATCGCCTGCACCTGGCCGACCACCTCGGCCATCACGCCGGCCACCTCGGGCTTGCGCGTCGCGATCTGCTGCAGCAGCCCGGCCACGCCCTGCAGGTTGTTCTTGATGCGGTGGTGCACTTCCTTCACCAGCATCTCGCGCTGCGCGATGGCGGCCTCGAAGCGCGCCTCCTGCGCGGCGCGCTGCTCGGTCACGTCGGTGGCCACCATCAGCAGCTGGTCGGGCGGCTGGCCGTCGGCCGACAGCGGCAGGTAGCGCGCGTCCCACACCTCCATCTCGCCGTTGATCTCGGTGCGGTATTCGCGCTGCGTGACGCGGCCGGCGGCCAGCGCGTCTTCCATGTCGCGCCGCCGCTGCGCCGCGACCTCGGGCGTGAAGATCTGCTCCGGCGCGCGGCCGATCAGCCGCTCGCGCGTGCTCGACGCATTGCGCGCCGCGACCTCGTTGACCTGCAGGATGCGCAGCGTGTGCGCATCGCGCAGCGTGATCGCGAGCGGCGCCGCCTCGATGATGCGTTGCAGCGACGACTGCGCCTCGGCGATGCGCGCCTCGGCCTGGCGGCGGCGCTCGATGTCGAGCAGCGCGTAGGTCAGCTGGCGCCCGGTGACGACCGCATTGCCGACGACCCAGAACTCGCGTCCGTCGCGCGCCTTGACGCGGCATTCGAAGGTCTCGGCCTGCCCTTCGACGAGGTCGTCGAGGTACTCCTTGCGCAGGAACGGGTGCTCCGGCTCCGGCGTCGCGACGGTGGCCATCGGCTGGCCGAGGAAGTCTTCCAGGTCGCCGCCGAACATGCGGCGCGCCGAGCGGTTCATCCACTCGATGCCGTCCGCGCCCACCGTGACGATGCCCACCAGCACCGAGTCGAGGATGGCGCGCGTGCGCTCGGCCTGCAGCGCGACCTCGCTGGCCAGCGCCTCCAGCTCGATCTGCTGCGCCTTCAGCCGCGTGATGTCGGTCAGCACCGCGATCAGCTCCTGGCCGTCGGCGCCCAGGCCGGCGCGCCGCACCGACAGCGAGCACCAGTGGCGCGGGCGGCCGCGCAGGTCGATCGCGAGCTCGGTCTCGTGCACCTGGCCGGCGGCGAGCGAGGCATCGATGTCGGCCGCCAGGCGCGCGGCGTCGCGCTGGCCGGCCAGCAGCTCCTGCAGGCTGCAACCGGCCACGTCGCCGGCGCGGAAGCCGAGCAGCGATTCGAAGCGCCGGTTGCAGCGCACCAGGATGTTGCCGCGCAGGTAGGCGATGCCGACCGTCGTGCTCTCGAGGATGGTGGTCAGCTCGCGCAGCAGCATCTCGCTGCGCTGCTGGGTCTGGTGCTGGTCGGTGATGTCCAGCGTGACGACCGAGGTGGTGCGCTTGCCCGATGCGAGCGTGGCCGGCTCGACGCGCGTGAGCAGCCAGCGCAGGCCCAGCTCGGGGTGGCGGATCGCGTAGCGCACCTCGGCGCGCTGGGCGTGGCGCAGCGCGAGCTGCAGCTTCTCGTACTCGGGCAGCGATTCGGGCAGCACGATGTCGCGCCGGATCGACTGCAGCGACGCGATGCCGATGGCCTCGCCGGCGCCACCGAACACCCCGCCGTGCTGCACCCAGCCGGACGATTCCTGGAAGGTGGCGAGGCCGACGCCGGCGGTGTCCATCAGCGCGCCGATCTGCATCTGCGCCAGGTCGCGTTCCTCCTCGACGCTGCGGTCCTCGACGATGGCCATGTAGCGGCGCTGGCCGCTGCCGCTCTGGTAGCAGCGCACGATGGAGCGCAGCCGGCGCGGCGTGCCGTCGGCGTGTTCGACCCAGGCCTGCGTCTCGACCGGGCTGGAGCCGGGACGCAACAGCGCGAGCGGCCCGTTGTCCTGCCAGGCCATCAGCTGCTGGATCGCCGGGGCGGCCTCGGACATCAGCACCGGCACGTCGCCGGCCAGCGCCTCGAAGGCCGGATTGCTGCGCACCAGCAGGCCCTGGTTGTCGAACAGCACCATGCCGACCGGGCTCAGGTCGAACCAGTCGTCGAGCTCGCGCACCGAGCGGTCGGCGCGCTCGCGGGCGATGTGCTCGGCGGTGCAGTCCTGCAGGATGGTCATCGTGCGGGTGCGGCCCTGCGCATCGCTGCCGACGCGCCAGGCGGCGCGGAACCAGCGATCGCGGCCGTCGGCGTGGGTCAGGCGGCGCTCCACCAGGCGCGCCGGGCCAGTGGTGACGGTGTTGATCTGCGCCCGGTAGGCGCGGTTCAGCTCGCGGTCCTCGCGCGGCTGCAGCTCGATCGGGTCGCGGCCGATCAACTGTTCGCGGCTGAAGCCGCTGAACTCGAGGTAGGCGTCGTTGACGTCGACGAGGCGGAACTCGCCGTCCTGCAGCGTGGCGGGGAACGGGGCGTCCCAGAACATGCTGGCCATGTCGGGCATGGACGGGGGCGGGGTGTCGTCGGGGGGTGTCGAAATGATCGGTTGGATGGCCGCCAACCGCAGCGCCCAGCGTTCGCCGTCCAGCGGCGCGAGCGCCACGCTGAAATGCCGGCCATCGGGCAGTGTCACCGCGGGGGGCAGGCCCTCCGGACCGTGGGCGAGCGCCTGGGTGGCCGCCGCGACCAGCGGTTCACCGAGCAGCGGGGCCCAGTGCGCCAACTGGCGCGCCGGCTCGCCACCCATCAGCCGCAGCGCGGCGGTGTTGGCGAAGCTGACGCGGGCGCTGCGGTCCAGCACCAGCACGGCGTCGGACAGCACGTCGAGAAGCGGGTGCAGCGATTTGGGGTCGGACATCGGGGGGTCCGTGCGGCTGACGAGCCGCACGGCAGGCACGCAGTGTACGCAGGCCTGGTCAGTCGATCTGCGTCGCCGAAGTCAAGGCACTCAGGATCGCCCGGTTGATCTCGCTGACGCTCAGCATCAACGTGTCGGCCGCGGTGCGGAAGTCGTACAGCGACTCGTGTTCCACCGCCTGCACCAGGTCGAAGTACGGCTGATAAGGGCCCGTGCCGTCGACCAGCGCCTGGTAGACGCGCTCGGGCACCGGGATGGTCTTCATCAGCTCGGAGAACGGCTGCTTGAACATGCGGTCGAGCAGCGAGAACACGCCGCAGATGAACATCTCGTTGCGCATCTCCTCGTCGCCCGACGAGCGCACCAGCTCTTCCATCAGCAGCCCGCGGCGCACCGCCGCGAACATCACCGGCTTCATGTTGACGTCCTTGCCGGCCGTGGCCAGCAACAGCGCCAGCCAGCGCTTCAGGCGCTGGTAGCCGAGCATCATGATCGCGTGGCGGAACGAGCTGATCTCGACGCGCAGCCCGAAGGCCGGCGAGTTGATGTAGCGCATCAGCTTGAAGGCGAGCGAAGGATCCCGCTTCAGCGTGTTCTCGAGCTTCTCGATCGGATCCTGCGCATCCACGCGCTGGATCAGCTCGACGATCACCTGCAGGTCCATCTGCACCGCCGACTTGCCCTTGGCCTGCGCCTCCTGGATGGCGTCATCGATCGGCCAGCCCAGCACCGCGGCGGCGCCGCGCGCGAAGCTCGACTCCATCTCGGCCAGCGTGTGCACGCCCGACTGAACGTGGGGGATGTTGCGCGTGACGCCGGCCGGCGCCGCATTGCCCGCTTCGTTGACGCGGCGGTCGTCGGCCAGGTCGATGATGGAGTACTTGAAGCAGGGCAGCACCTCGCGCGGCAGCTCCTTGAGCGGCCGGCCCTTGATCAGCAGCGTGTTGCCGCCCTGGTGCAGCGCCTGGATGGCGGGGGCGTTGGCCTGCTCGGTGGCCATGAAGGATGGAATCTCGACCATCAGGTTGGCCGACGGGCTGGCACCCATCAGGTCCTGCAGCAGCCCCTCGCTGATGATGTTCAGCGAGGCGTTGCCGCCGTCGGCCGGCCACACGCCGCCCACGGCGTGCAGCAGCTGGGCGATGTCGGGGGTCAGCTCGGGGCGCAGCGGGAAGATCGTCAGGCGGGTGGCCGTGACGGCGCGGCTTCGGTCGATGAACGGCGAGTAGCCGAGGGCGACCTGCCCGAGGATGGCGTTGTCGGTCACGCAGGTTCTCCAGGGAAAGGATACAGGCGGCGGCCAGGGGCGTCAGCCACCGCTCAGGTAGTTGAACAGCGACAGCTTCTGCACCATGGTGTAGGCCTTGAGCGAGGCATCGTACCCGGTCTGCTGGTTCGCGAAGTCGGAAATAGCGCGTGTCATGTCCAGGTCTTCCGCATCCGAACGCGCCGTCTTGCTCGACAGCTGCAGCGAATCGAGGCGGCCGGTGACGCCGTCGATGCGGTTCAGGGTCTCGCCGACGCGGGTGCGCGCGCCCGACAGGCTGTTCATCACCTGGTCGAGGTTGGCCAGGTTGTCGGCATTGGATTGCGCGATCTGCGTGCCGCTGCGCAGCGGCGTCTTCAGGTCGCTGATGGCCTTGTCGAGGGTGTCGAAGACGGTCTGGCTCGAGGTCGACGGCGTGAGCGTGAACTCGTCCAGGTCGGCCGGGTTGCCGGAGATCGTGGCCGACATGCCGTCGATCTGGATCGCCTGGCCGGGCTTGAAGGGCATGCCGACCTGCGCCGTCGGCGCGCCATCCTGCAGGATCGAATAGGTGGTGACGCCGGCGGCGACGCTGAACTGGATGCTGTAGGTCGAGCCGGTCAGCGCCGACGGGTTGGTGACGGAGCCGCTGTCGATCCAGGCGGTGCCGGTGGCGGTGACGGCGTTGGTGTCGAACACGCCGTTGCCGGACCGCGCCTGCATCCAGATCGCGTTGCCGTTGGTGGTGATCGGCAGTGCTTCGGTGGACGCCACCTCGGCCTCGCCGTCGCCGCCGACATACGTGACGCCGCCGGCCGCATCCAGGAACGGCGGCTGGCCGCTGCCCTGCCCGCCGAACAGGTAGGTGCCGGCACCGTCGGCGCGGTTGGCCACCGCCATCAGCTGCTTGCGGATCTCGCCGAGCTTGTCGGCCAGGCCCTTGCGTTCGGCATCGGTGTAGGTGGCATTGCCGGCCGAGAGCAGCGTTTCGCGGGCCTGCTGCAGCAGCTCGCCGGCATCGCCGAGCGCGCTTTCGGTGAGCGTCATCGCGTTCTTGCTGGCATCGACGGCGCGCTGGCCGGCGACGGCACGCTTCTCGGCCGCCAGCGCCCGCTCGGCCCGCGCCGCCGCGGCCGGGTCGTCGCTGGCACGGTTGACGCGCTTGCCGGTGGTGAGCTGTTCCTGCGCGGAGCTCAGGTTCTCCTGGCGCTTGATCAGTTGCTCGAGCGACGCGTCGTAGGAGTTGGAGGTGCTGATGCGCATGGTGTCAATGGTCCTGTAGCCCGGATGCCAATCCGGGGTGCATTGCGAGGCGACGATCCCGGATTGGCATCCGGGCTACGGGAGAGGCACTCATCCGGCGGCCGTCTGCAGCAGCGTGTCGAACACCTGCTGTGCCACTTGAAGCATCTTGGCGGCGGCCTGGTAGCTCTGCTGGTACTGGATCAGCTTCGCAGCTTCTTCATCGAGGTTGACCCCCGCCTTGTTCGCCCGCGCCGTCTCGGCCCCCGCGGCGGCGGAATCCGAGATGTCCGACGCGGTCTGCGCGCTCTGCACGCGCACGCCGATGTCCGACAGCGCGCTCGCATAGGCGTCGGTGATCGTGCGGCCCGGCGTCACCGTGCCGTTCGACAGGGTGCTCGCGCCGACGATGCCGGCCGTGCCGATGCGCACGAAGCCCAGCGCATTGCCGTTGTTCGCCTCGGTCGCCGTGGTCGGCTTCACCGCGATGGTGTCGCCGGTCTTCGGCACGCCGTTCAGCTTCAGCTCGAAGCCGTTCAGCGAGATCGGGTTGCCGGCGCTCCAGGTGCCGGTGCCGCTGGACACCGGCGTGTTGGTCGCGTCCACCAGCTCCCAGGTGTAGTCGCCGGTGTCGGACGTGAAGCTGACGTTCGCCGTCAGCGTGCGGTCGAGCGTCGTGCTCACCGCCGCCAGCGACGCGAGCGTCGCCGTGCCCTTGTTGGTCGCCCCGAAGGTCGCGGTCACCGGCGACGCCGCGGCGATGCCGTTCGGGTCGCTCAGCACGGCGCGCATGTCCTTGGCCGCCTCGCCCACCGGCTGCAGCAGCATGCGGTCGCCCGCCACCGAGGTGCCGGCCGTCATCTGGATGGTCATGCCGTCCACCGTGATGCCGGTGGCCATCTGCGCCGCGCTGAACGGGCTGCCGATCGCCGGCGTGTTGTCGGACAGGCGCGTCAGCGCGTAGTTGGTGCCGTCGAACTGCAGCTCGTAGTCGCTCGCCTGCACCTGCGTGGTGTCGGTCAACGTCACGCCGAAAGTCGCATCGCCCGCGTTGCTCGACGCCGGCAGCGACCGCGGCGCACCCACCGCATACAGCGGCGAGCCGTTGTTGGCCGGCTTGCCCAGGTCCAGGCCCAGCGCCTGCTGCTGGTTCACCGCGCCGCTGATCGCGGCCGCCATCTGCCCGAGCAGGTTGCGCGCGTCGACCAGGTCGTCGTTCTGGAAGCGCAGCATGCCGGAGATCGCCCCGTCGGTCAGAGAATCCTGCGGGATCAGCGACGACAACCCGCTGCCGACGTTGATGCCCAGTTGCACCTTGGCCGGGTCGAAGGCATCGCTCATCGTCACCAGCTTGTTCGCGGTGGCGCCCAGCACCAGCGCCTGGCCGCCGCCGACGAACACGCCGACGCTGCCGTTGTCGGCCTGGATCGTCGTCACGCCGACGTAGCCGCTGATCTGGCTGATCAGCTCGTCGCGCTTGTCCAGCAGGTCGTTGGGCGGCTGGCCGGTGCCGTTCAGCGCCTGGATCTGCTCGTTCAGCTTGGCCACCTGCTGCGCCAGGCCGTTGACGGTGTCGACCGAGCTCTTGATGTCCTGCGTGACGCCGGTCTGGATGTCCTGCAGCTGGTCGCCCGCCGCGGCGAACTTGTTCGCCAGCTCCTTCGCGCGCGCGATCACCACCTGGCGCGCCGACGAGTCGGCCGGCTGGTTGGCCACGTCGACGAAGGCGTTCAGCAGCTCGCCGGCCGAGTAGCCGACGCCGGCGGTGCCGGTGCCGAACACCGCCTCGATCTGCTTCAGCTGCTCGGCTCGCGCCGCGTCGCCGGCGGCGGTCGCCTTGGTGGCCGCGGCCTGCGTGGTCAGGAAGCTGTTGTACGAGCGCGTGACCGAGGCCACGTTGACGCCCTTGCCGAAGAAGCCGGCGCCGGTGAACTGGCCCTTGGCCGTCTCCAGCACCACCTGCTGGCGCGAGTAGCCGGTGGTGTTGGCGTTCGCGATGTTGTTGCCGGTGGCCTGCAGCGCCGCATAGTTGGCGAACATCGCCCGCGTGCCGATGCCCAGAAGTGCCGAGGAGCTCATGTGTCGTTGTCCTCGTTCACGCCGTCGCGCGTTGCAGGCGCAGCGTCGTGTTGATCATGTTGGTGAGCTTCTTCGCGTACTCGGGGTCGGTCGCATACCCCGCGCGCTGCAAGCCGTGCGCGAAACCCTGCGCCGACGACCCCGCCGACACCACCTTCGAGTAGCGCGGGTTGTCCTTCATCAGCTTCGCGTAGTCCTTGAACGATTCCTCGTAGCTCTCGTAGGCGCGGAACTTCGCCCGCACCTTGCGCGGCTGGCCGTTGACGACCTCGGTGGTCGTCACCGTCGTCGTCGGGCCCTTCCAGTCGCTGCCGGCCTTGATGCCGAACAGGTTGAACGAGCTGCTGCCGTCGGCATTGCGGATCTCGTGCCGGCCCCAGCCGGATTCGTGCGCCGCCTGCGCCACCATGAAGGTGGCCGGGATGCCGGTCTCGGCCTCGGCCGCCTTGGCGGCGCTGTCGTGCAGTTTCAGGAAGCCCACCTGGCGCTCCTTGCCCTGCAGCGAGGCCGGCAGCGGCGCGGTGCCGCTGCGGCCGGTGGCCGCCACCGTCTGGTTCGACGCCGTGTCCTTGGCCATGTTGGCCAGCGGCTCGCCGAGCTGGCGCTCCAGGTGCCTGGCGATCAGGTCCGACAGCCCGCCCGGGCGGCCGCTCAGCTGCTGCGCGAACTGCGTGTCCAGCAGCTCGGTGCCCATCTGCGTGCCCGAGTTCTCCAGCATGCCCGAGCTCGGCGTCGCCTGCCGCATGCTCTTCATCAGCTGCTGCATGAAGATGCCTTCGAACTGCTTCGCGGTCTCCTTGATCGCCGCCTTCGGATCCTTGCTGGCGGCAAAGCGCAGCGCGTCGACACCCCGGGTGTCGCTGGCCAGGTTCCGGCTCGCCAGGTTCTGGCCCTGCAAGCCGCGTTGGGTCGGGTCGATCGCCATCAGATCACCTCGATTTCTGCGTTCAGTGCGCCGGCACTCTTCATGGCCTGCAGGATCGCCAGCAGGTCCATCGGCGTCGCGCCCAGCGCGCTCAGCGCCTTCACCACGTCGGCGAGCTTGGTGCTGGCCGGCAGCTGGATCAGCGTGCCCGGCTCCTGCCGGACGGTGATGTCGGCCTTCTCCTTGACCACCGTGCTGCCGCCGCTGGACAGCGGCGACGGCTGGCTGATCACCGGCGTCGAGCTGATCGTCACCGACAGGTTGCCGTGCGCCACCGCGCAGGCCGACAGCGTCACCGTCTGGTTCATCACCACCGAGCCGGTGCGCGCATTGATCACCACCTTGGCGGCCGGCGCGGCCAGCTCCAGCGGCAGGTTCTCGATGTCGGCCAGGAAGCCGACGCGCGCATCCGGCGAGGCCGGCATGCGCACGCGCACGACGCGGCCGTCGATCGCCTGCGCGGTGTCGGGCCCCATCTTCGCGTTGATCGTGCGCGCCACTTCGCGCGCGGTGCTGAAGTCGCTGGCGTTCAGGTCCAGCTGCAGGAACTCGCCCTGGTTCAGCGGCGTGGCCACCGCACGCTCCACCGTCGCGCCCTCGGGCACACGGCCGGCGCTCAGGTGGTTGATCTGCACCTTCGAGCCGGCCGCCGAGGCGCCGGCACCGCCGACGATCAGGTTGCCCTGCGCCAGCGCGTAGATCTGGCCGTCGGCACCTTTCAGCGGCGTCGCGATCAGCGTGCCGCCGCGCAGCGACTTGGCATTGCCCATCGACGAGACGTTGACGTCGATGGTCTGCCCCGGCTGCGCGAAGGCCGGCAGCTGGGCCGTCACCATCACCGCGGCGACGTTCTTGACCTGCATGGTGGTGCCCGGCGGCACGGTGACGCCCATCTGCTGCAGGAGCGCGTTCAGGCTCTGCTGCGTGAAGGGCGTGGAGGTGGTCTGGTCGCCCGTGCCGTCGAGGCCGACGACCAGGCCATAGCCGATCAGCTGGTTGGTGCGCACGCCTTGCACGGCGGCGACTTCCTTGATGCGGGCTGCCTGCGAGGGCAGCGGCCACCACAGTGCGGCGCTCGCCGCGACGGCCGTCAGGGTGATCAGCAGTCGCAGGAGTTTTTCGGTCGGTGTGGTTTGCATGTCGGCTTCATCGCAGGATGAAAACCGATTCTGCGGAAACCTAAATGGGGAGAACGTTCAAAAAGAACCGCCCCAGCCACCCTATTCCGTTCGCGTCGGCCTGCGCGCCACGGCCGCGGTGCTCGATGCGCACGTTGGCGATCTGCGCCGAGGCGACGCTGTTGCCCGGCTGGATCGCGCGCGGGTCGACCTGGCCCGAGAAACGCAGCACGTCGACGTTCTGGTTCACGCCGATCTGCTTCTCGCCCGCCACCACCAGGTGGCCGTTGGACAGGACTTCCGTCACGGTCGCGGTGATGGTGCCCGAGAAATCGTTGGTGTTCTCGGTGCTGCCCTTGCCGGCGAACGAGTTGGCCGAGCTGCCGCTCGCGCTGCTGCGCAGCAGCGCGTTCGGGTTGACCAGCGGCAATGCGCTGACGCCGGCCTCGACCTTGCCGCTCTTGTCGATGGTGCTGGTGCTCTTCTGGCTGGCCGAGACTTTCTCCACGATCTGCACCGTCAGCGTGTCGCCGACGAGCCGGGCGCGGTAGTCCTCGAACAGCGGCCGGTACTGGCCGGACTGGAAGATCGAGCCGTTGCTGACCGCCGGCGCCACCACCGGCTCGGGCCGCGCCCGCGTCGGCTCGGCCACGTCGACCTTGGGCAGCGGATAGAGCGTGCTGCAGCCGGCCAGCAGGGCCGGGATGGCGAGAAGGACGAATCGCTTCATGGCGGTGTTCAAAGCTGGCTGAGCTTCTGCAGCATCTGGTCGGAGGTCGTGATGGCCTTCGAGTTCAGCTCGTAGGCGCGCTGCGTCTGGATCATGTTGACCAGCTCCTCGACCGGGTTGACGTTGGACGTCTCGACGAAGCCCTGCTGCAGCTGGCCCAGGCCGTTCAGGCCCGGCGTGCCGGTGTTCGGCGTGCCGGACGCTGCGGTCTCGGTGAACAGGTTCTGGCCCTTGGGCTCCAGGCCGGCCGGGTTGATGAAGCTGACCAGCTGCATCGTGCCGACCGTCTGCGGCGCGGTCTGGCCCGGCACCGTGACCGACACCGTGCCGTCGTTGCCGATCGTCACGCTCTGCGCGTTGGCGGGGATCGTGATGCCCGGCTGCACGGTGTAGCCGTTGTTGGTGACCAGCTGGCCCTGCGGGTTGACCTGGAACGAACCATCGCGCGTGTAGCCGGTGGTGCCGTCGGGCATCTGGATCTCGAAGAAGCCCTGGCCGCGCACCGCCACGTCGAGCGTGTTGCCGGTCTGCTGCAGGTTGCCCTGGCTGAAGCTGCGCGAGCTGGCGACCGCGCGCGTGCCCAGGCCCACCTGGTAGCCGGTGGGCAGCGTGGTCTGCTCGCTGCTGTTCGAGCCGGCCTGGCGCAGGTTCTGGTACATCAGGTCCTCGAACACCACGTGCGAACGCTTGTAGCCGTTGGTCGCGGAGTTGGCGAGGTTGTGCGAGATGGCGTCCAGCTGGGCCTGCTGGGCCTCCATGCCGGACTTGGCGGTCCACAAAGAATTCAACATGGTGGGGTTCCTTCAGGTCGGCGAATGGTCAATTCATGGACAGCAGCTGCGCGGCGGCTTTCTCGTCGCCCTCCGCGGTCTGCAACATCTTCATCTGCGATTCGAACTGGCGCGCCGCGGCGATCATCGACACCATGGTCTCGATCGGGCTCACGTTCGAGCCTTCCAGTGCACCGTCCTGCACGCGGGCGTTCGGGTCGGCGTCCAGGTCGCCGCCGGCAGCCCGGAACAGGCCGTCGGTGCCGCGTTCGATCCGGGTGTCATCGCCCGGCGTCACCAGCTTGAGCTTGCCGACCGGGGTGATCTTGCCGTCCACGCCCTTGGCGCTGACGGTGCCGTCGCCGCCGATCGAGATCTCGGCGTTGGCCGGTACCTGGATCGGGCCGCCGTCGCCGAGGATCGGCAGGCCGCCGCGCGTGGTCAGCGTGCCGTCGGCGCTGACGTCGAGCGAGCCGCCGCGGGTGTAGCCCTCGGTGCCGTCGAGCGCCTGCACCGACAGCCAGCTGTTGCCCTTGACGGCGACATCGAGGTTGCGGCCGGTGGCGGTGACGGGGCCGGGCGTCGCGTCGTAGCCGGGCGTGGTCTCCAGCGCGTAGACGCGGGTGCTGGCACCGCTGCCCAGCACCGGCACCGCGCGGAAGGCCTCGATCTGCGATTTGAAGCCGGGCGTGGAGGCGTTCGCGAGGTTGTTCGACAGGTTGTCCTGCCGCTGCAGCATGGCCTTCGCGCCCGACATCGAGAGATAGATCATCCGGTCCATGGCAATTCCTCAGCAGCTCGGTGGATCAGCGCAGGTTGACCAGCGTCTGCATCACCTGGTCCTGCGTCTTGATGGTCTGCGCATTGGCCTGGTAGACGCGCTGCGCGGTCATCATGTTGACGAGCTCGGCCGTCAGGTCGACGTTCGACTCTTCCAGCGCGCCCGACTGCAGCACGCCCATGTTCCCCTGCGACGGCGTGCCCAGGATCGGGTCGCCCGACTGGAAGCTGTTGGCCCAGGTGTTGCCGCCCAGCGGCTTCAGGCCCTGCGGGTTGCGGAAGTTGGCCAGCTCCATCTGCCCGGCCGGCTTGGACTGGCCGTTCGAGTAGGTCGCCATCACGATGCCGTTGTCCTCGATCGACAGGCCCGACAGCTGGCCCGGCGCGTAGCCGTCCTGCTTCAGGTCGGTCACGCCGAAGCCGGCGCCGTACTGCGTGGCGCCCGACAGGTCGAGCTGCACGCCGGTGATGGCCAGCGTCTGCGCGCCGGCCGCGTTGGTCGTCGCCGGGATGTCCAGCGTCACCGCACCCACCGGCGCGGTCGGGTTGCCGCCGTTGCTCGGGAATTGCATCGTCGTCACCGGCGCCGGGTCGCCCGCGCCGTCCACCGCCAGCGAGGTGCCGTTGGCGGTGACGTAGACGTTCCACTGGTCGGTGCCGGCCTTCTGGAAGTAATAGGTCAGCGCGACGTCCTGGCCCTTCGCGTCGTAGACGGTCAGCGAGGTCGCGTTGTTGTAGGTCTTCGCGTCCGACAGGTTGATCTGCGGCGTGGTGGCCGGCAGCGTGGTCGCGGCACGCGAATCCAGGTTCATCTCGAGCGTGATGTTCTCGGTGGCGGCCGGGTCGATGCCGGCGGTCGGCAGCTGCAGCGGGACGGCCTGGCCCGGCTGGATCGTGCCGGTGCCGTCGGCCTGGTAGCCCATCAGCTTCAGGCCGGCGTTGTTGACGATGAAGCCGTCCTTGTTGACCTGGAACTGGCCGTTGCGCGAGTAGAGCGTGGTGCCGTTGTCGCTCAACTGGAAGAAGCCGGCACCGTTGATCGCCACGTCCAGCGAGCTCTCGGTGGTGCTGATGCTGCCCTGCGTGAACTGCTGCGTCACCGCCTGCAGGTTGACGCCGATGCCGATGTTGTTGCTGCCGGCGCCGTTCATCGCGGCGGCGTACATGTCGGCGAACTCGGCCCGCGAGGCCTTGGCGCCGAAGGTGTTGGCGTTGGCGACGTTGTTGCCGATGACTTCGAGGTTCTTGCTCGAAGCGTTCAGGCCGGAGAGACCTTGCTGGAAGCTCATGGGGGATTCCTCAGTTGAATGCCTTGACCTGGTCGTAGGTCACGCCGCCGGCCCGCTCGAGGTCCAGCACCAGGGTGTTGTTGGCCGTGCTGATGGCAGTGACCTTGTCACTCATCAGCGCGGTGCTCTTGATCGTCGCGCTGCCGCTGGTGGCGGTGACCTTGAACGTGATGCCGCTCGTGTTGTCGTAGCTGCCGGCATCCCAGTCGAAGGTGTGCATGCCCGAGCTCTGCGCACCCAGGTCGAAGCTCTTGAGGGTCTGGCCGGCGGCGTTCTGCACTTCGATCTTGACGTTGTCGGCGGCGGCATCGATCTGGAAGCCGCCCTCGCCGACGCCGTTGGCGATGTCGATCTTGTTGCCCGGCACGATCACCTCGCGGCCGACCAGCGAGGCGCCCTGCACCGCCTGCATCTGCAGGAACTGCGTCGACAGGCTGCCCACCGTGCCGTTGAGCTTCTCGATGCCGCTGACGGTGTTGATCTGCGCGATCTGGCTGGTGACCTGCGCGTTGTCCATCGGGTTCAGCGGGTCCTGGTTCTGCATCTGCGCGACCAGCAGCTTCAGGAAGCGCTCGGAGCTTTCGGCCGCGGTGGTGGCGCTGGAATCGGCGGTGGTCTTCGCGTTCAGGTTCGCGAAGTTGTTGGTGACGGTGTCGACGGCCATGGTGTTGTTTCCGGTTCAGGCCTCATTGGCCCATTTGGAGTGTTTTCATCAGCAGCGTCTTCGCGGTGTTCATCACCTCGACGTTGTTCTGGTACGAGCGCGAGGCCGAGATCATGTTGACCATCTCCTCGACCGCGTTGACGTTGCTGTAGGTCACGTAGCCCTCGGCATCGGCCTGCGGGTGCTTCGGGTCGTGCACCTTGCGGCCGGGCGTCTGGTCTTCGCTGATGGTGCTGACCTTGACGCCGGCGGACGCCGGCCCGCCGGGCTGGCCCAGCTGGCCCATCATCTCGGTCTGGAAGGTGACCTGGCGCGCCTTGTAGGCCTGGCCGTCGGGGCCGGCGACGGTGTCGGCGTTGGCCAGGTTGGAGGCCACCACGTTCAGGCGCTGCGACTGCGCGCTGACCGCGCTGCCGGAGACGTTGAAGATCTGGAACATGCTCATCATTGCCCCTTGATGGCTTCGAGCATCGTGCGCACGTTGGCGTTGATGAAACGCAGCGTGGCCTCGTAGTGCACGGAGTTGTCGGCGAAGTTGGCGCGCTCGCGGTCCATGTCGACCGTGTTGCGGTCCAGGTTGGTCTGGCTGGGCGTCGCGTACAGCAGGTTGGCCTCGGCACGTGCGCCGGTCAGGCCGCTGCCCAGGCCGATGTGGCCGGCCTGCGTGGCGGCCGGCACGGTCGACGATTGCTGCGTGCCGGTGGCCTCGCGCAGCGCCTGGGCGAAATCCATGTCGCGGGCCACGTAGCCCGGCGTGTCGGCGTTGGCGATGTTGCCGGCAATCAGACGCTGGCGCTCGGAGCGAAGCGATAGCGCCTGCCCCTGGAAATCGAGCGTGTTCGTCAGCTTGTTCAACATGGTGGCCGTCCTTGCGGGATGTGAAATGGATTGTGGGCAGCCCCCTTCAAAACATAAGCGGGAATAGCGGCGGCTTTGTCGTCCATTTCGGGCCGTGGCGACCGCGGGCCTGCCCCTACATTGGAGGCGTGAACATCGCCCCTGCCCTCATTGCCTTCGCTGTCGCGACAACGCTGTCCGGCGCGGCGGCCGCGGCCGAGCCGTCCCCCTGGGACCTGCAGGTGCAGGCTTTCGTGCGTGCCAACCTGGACCCGGCCCTGACCGGCCGCGTCGAGGTGCTGCCGGGGCCGCTGGATCCGCGGCTGCGCCTGGCGCCCTGCCAGCAGGTCCAGCCCTATCTGTCACCGAACACCCGCCTGTGGGGCAAGGCCCGTGTCGGCCTGCGCTGCACGCAGGGCCCGACCCCGTGGAACATCTCGATGCCGGTGACCGTGAAGGTCTACGGCCGTGCGCTGGTCGCGACCCAGGCGATGACGCCCGGCCAGGTGCTGTCCGCCGGCGACCTGCGCGAGGCCGAGGTCGACCTGGCCGAAGACCCGAGCGCCGCGCTGACCACCCCGTCGGCCGCGATCGGCCGCACGCTGGCCCGGCCGCTGCTGGCCGGCCAGAGCGTGAGGCAGGTCACGCTGAAGGCGCGCCAATGGTTTGCGGCCGGTGATACGGTGCAGATCCGTGCGGTGGGCAACGGTTACGCGGTGGCCGGCTCGGGCGAGGCCCTGACGGCCGGCATCGAGGGCCAGCCGGCGCGCGTGCGCACCGAAAGCGGCCGCCTGGTGACCGGTGTCGCCGTGGCAGAACACCAGTTGGAACTCGCATTGTGAAATATCCGTTCACGCACAACAATGCTGGCGAAAGCCCTAAAGTCGCCGGCAGGCGGGCCGATACACCGTGCATGTTGAAAGGCCGGGGCATCTGTCCCGCCCCAAGGAGTCCTTCATGAGCATCAAGATCGGCCATCACGCAGAAGCAGCAGCCCCCGCGCAAGCGGTGGGTGCGGCCTCGCAGAAGCAGGCAGCTCCGGCCAAGCAGGCCGAAGCGGTCGCCCCGGTCGCCGGCAAGCCCGAAGCCAGCACGACCGTCTCGCTGTCGAGCGCGGCATCGATGGGCGGCACGACGTCGGCCACGGCCGACTTCGACGCCGACAAGGTCAAGCGCATTTCCGACGCGATCGAGAACGGCACGTTCAAGGTCAACCCGGAAGCCATCGCCGACAAGTTGATCGCCAACGCCAACGAGGTGCTGGGCAAGGTGTCGAGCTGAGCACCATGCAGCATCCGGTGATTCCCGCGTACGAAACCACGCCCGAGCTTGAGACGACGCTCGGCGCGGTCGAGACCCAACTGGCTTCGCTGGGCGAAGCGCTGCGCTCGCGCGACAGCGACGCCATCGACCTGCATGCCACCGAACTGCACCGCTCGCTCGCGCGCGCGGTGGACCATTTCACGCTGGCGGCCCGCAACGGCCCGGTGCCGACGCCGCTGCGCGAGCGGCTGATGATGGCCGGCGGGCTGGTGGCGGCGCAGCGCGAGTCGCTGGCGCGTGCCACGGCCGCACTGGACCGCGCGATCGACGTGCTGATGCCGCGCGAGCGGCCGGCGGCGGTGTATTCCGCGATGGGGTCCGGTGACCGCGGTCGCGGCGGCGTGATTCAAGCTTGAATGACGGTCCCGGATTGGCATCCGGGCTACCCATCTCGTGGCCCGGATGCCAATCCGGGTTTCGTCGGTCACTTCGCCGTGAACGGCACCCGATACAACCACACCGGCCGGCCATCCGGACAGGTGTGACGCGCCGCAGCGCGCAACCCCTGCGCCTCGAACTCCAGGCTCGCCAGCCAGGCGCCCGCGCGCAACTGTCGCTGCGCCTTCTCCACCGCCCGTCCCATGCTCTCCGGCCGCTGGAACAGGTAGACCATCTCGTACGCTGACCAGTCCGCGGCCCAGATGTCGGCCCGCGTGACCCGCGCCGGAATGCCCGACACGCGGCAGCGCAACGCGCAAGCCAGCCGCAGCGGCCAGCTCCATTCCATGCCGTCGAGCCGCGCCGTCGGGTACGCGGCGTGCAGTTCGCGCAAGCCATCCCCCAGCCCGCAGCCGGCATCGACGACCCGCGCCCCGTCCGGCAACGGTGCGAGCCGCGCCAGCCCGTCCAGCGCGCCGCGCGGCGTCGGGAACACCGGCGCATCGCGCCAGGCATGCAAGGGGTAGATCGCCAGCAGGACGGCCAGCGGCAGCAGCCAGGCCCAGGCCGGCAACGCACCGGCCAAGCCCGAGGCCAGCAAGGACAGCGGAAAGCCGAGTGCAACGAACACCCGCCGCCAGCGCGTGCCGGCGGTCAGCGCAAGCACGCCGCCGAGCCCGGTCGCGAGCAGCAGCGCCACGCTCCCCGGCACATCGAGATGCCGCAGCCCAACGAACAATGCCCAGGCCAGGGCCCAGGCGGTCAGTGCCGGCAGCGGCCAGATCACGTCTAGAAGTTGAACGCCAGCCGCACGCCGCCCCAGTGCCGGCCCTGCACCGTGATCGGCGCCGCGGCTTCCTTCAGCAGCACGAACTGGCCGCCGCCCATGTCGCGGCGGTAGGTCTGCAGCAGGAACGGGCGCTGGTTGCGCGCCGACGCCAGGCCGGTGCGGTCGTTGAAGATGCGGCGGTAGCGGCTGTTGGCCGTGTCCCAGGCCAGGTCGCCGCGCTGCGGGTGGCAGTACTTCTTGTTGTGCGTCGCGACGTAGCCGTTGCGGTCGACCGAGATGCAGAACACCACCTTCGGGCTCAGCGCCAGCACGCGCTCCTGCACCTGCGGGAACAAGCGGTCGGCCAGCTCGACGAAACGCGTCAGGTGCTGCGCCGGGCTGGTGCCGGCCAGCGGCTTGTACTGCTCGTCGAACAGGTCGGCCAGCGAGATCGTCTGCGTGCGCACCGAATCCTCGAGCAGCTTGCCGATCTGCGCGGCCGCGTCCATCGCGGCCTGGATGAATGGCGTGTCCTCGGTCTCGATGCCGCATTCGGCCACCAGCTCGATCAGGTGCTCGGAGACCTTCAGGAAGGCCTCGCTGCGGCGCATCGCGCTGTCGAGCGCGGACGTGGTCTGCTGGATCTCCGACTGCATCGTGCCCATCTGCGCGTTGACGCCGTCGCAGATCTGGCGGCTTTGCGCGGCCGCCGCGGTGATGCTGGCGACACCGGCCTCCACGTCGGCCAGCGCCTTGTGGAACCCGCCCTGCTCCGCACCGCCCGGGCGCGACTGGATCTCGCGCGACAAGGCCTCGATGCGCGTGTCCAGGTCGCCCACCGTCCTCATGATGGCCTTGGACGAGCCCTCGACCTTCGAGGCCAGGTCCTTCACCGCATCGGCGACCACGCCGAAGCCGCGCCCGGCCTCGCCGGCGCGCTTGGCCTCGACCGAGGCGTTGAACGCCACCAGCCGGGTCTGCAAGGCGATCTGCGTGATCTCGCCGGCGGCCTCGGCCACCTGGCGCAGCGTGTCGACGATGCCCGACACCTCGGTGCCGACGGCCTCGACCGCCTCGCGCGCGCGGCCGACCGCATCCAGGCTGCCGGACGTCACGTCGCCGATCGCCTGCTGGGCCCGCGTGATCTCGCCCAGCTGGCCGGCCAGCACGCTGACGGCCTGGGCCTGGCGCGTCGACACCTTGCTGGCGTCGTCGAGCAGGCCGCGCACCTCGGCCGCGTCGCGGCCCACGCTGGACGCCTGCTTGCCGATGGACTGCACGGCGGCGCGCAGATCGGGGCCGGTGTGCTCGACCAGCGGCTCGATCGGCTGCGTGTCGGGCGCCTTCCTGAACATGGCAAACATGGGGTCTCTTTTCTTTTGGATCACCATTCGCGCAGCTTCACGCGAAGCCGGGCGATGGACTGGCTGTGCAGCTGGCAGACGCGCGATTCGGTCACCTTCAGCACGGCCGCGATTTCCTTCAGGTTCATGTCGTGCTCGTAGTACATGCTCATCACGTACTGCTCGCGCTCGGGCAGCGTCTTGATGCCTTCGACCAGGGCCTCGCGCATGCGCTGGTCCTGCAGCTGCGCGAGCGGGTTCAGGCCTTCGTCGGCGACGTGCCGGTCGAGGTAGTCATTGTCGCCATCGTCGCCCGACATGTCCTCCAGGTAAACCAGCTGGGTGCCGCGCACCTTGCCCAGCAGTTCCTGGTATTCGGCCAGCGTGACGCCCATCTCGCGGGCGATCTCGCTCTCGGCGGGCGCGCGGCCGAGCCTCTGCTCGAGCTTGTGCACCGCCGATTCGATGGTGCGCTGCTGCTTGCGCGTGCCGCGCGACAGGTAATCGTTGCCGCGCAGCTCGTCGAGCATCGCGCCGCGGATGCGCTGCGTCGCGAAGGTCTCGAACTGCACGCCCTGGGCCGCGTCGAAGCGGCTCAGCGCGTCGGTCAGGCCGATCATGCCGACCTGGATCAGGTCGTCGATCTCGACGTTGGCAGGCAGCTTGGCGATCATCTGGTGCGCGAGTCGGCGCACCAGCGGGCTGTACTGCTTGAGCATCGTGTTGACGTCGAGTTGGCCTTTGGCGGTGTACATGGGGTCAGCTCCGGGGGAATTCAGTTCAGGGCCTGTTGCGGAAACTCGCGGTACACCGGGTGGCCGGTGTGCAGGCTGGTTTCGGCAGCGGCAGGCTGCAGCACGTCGCGGGCCCAGCGGCGCAGGGCTTGCGGCGGCGGATCGTTGACGTCGGATGCGGGATCGATGTGCATCCAGTCGCGCAGCACGGCGCCCAGGAAGCCATCGGCACAGGAAGCGATCTGCTGCGCGATGCGTTCGGCACGCGGCGAGCTCGGCGCGGCGCCCAGCAGCAGGTCGTGCACCAGCAGGCCGGCGCGCTGCGTCAGCAGCTTCATCGCGGCATAGGCGTGGGTCACGCTGGCGGGGCGGTCGTCGGCCAGCAGCAGCGGGCGGGCCTCGCTGCGCATGAAGAGGCGGCACAGGTCGGTCTCGGTGGCGTGCACCAGCACCACGTCGGCATGCGGCGCGGCGTCGGCCGCGGCGTGCAGGAAGTTGGCGGTGCTGCCGTGCGCATCGACGTAGCGCAGCGGCAGGCCGCGCGCGGCCAGGTACGACACCTGGTGCGACAGCGGCTCGACGCAGCCGGTCAGGCCGACGGCCGTCAGCTCGGCCGGGGCCGGCGCGCGGTCGGACGCGTCGATCACCAGCACGTGGGCGCCGAGCTCGCCGAAGGCGGTGCACAGGCGTTCCAGCATCACGCCGCCGAACGCCATGTTCGGGTTGGCGACCACCGGCACGAAACGCACGCGCGTCTGGCCGAACAGCTGGCGCAGGCCGTGGGCCTGGTCTTGCGGGAACGAGGAGTCGTAGGCGTCGTGCATGGGGCGCTGTGGACGGTCGTGGGGTTTGTTGTTCTGCTCGATCGAACGGTGCGGATCAGGCGTGCAGGGAACCGCGCGTGCGCAGCACCGGCTGGCGCGCCGTGAAGATCAGGTTCACGTCGTCGGCATCCATGCGGTAGGCGCTGCCGGTGTTGGCGCGCAGCGCGCGATGCACCAGCGCGTGGGCCGACAGGCGGTGCCAGTCTTCCGGCACGCGCTGGCCGTTGGCGACGCCGACGACCTTCAGCTTGTGGCGGATCAGCGCGTCCAGCGCCGGGGCCAGCTTGACGGCTTCGTCGAGCTTGGACAGCACGATGCCTTTGCAGGCGGCGGCGCGGTAGGACACCATCACGTCCTCGATGGTCTCGCCCTGGGCGGCGGCGTTCACGACCAGCAGCTTCTGGATCGAGCGGTGGGCCAGCATGTCCAGCAGCTCGCGGGTGCGGCTGTCGCGCTGCGCCATGCCGGCGGTGTCGATCAGCACCATCTTCTTGGCCGCCAGCAGTTCCAGCAGGTCTTCGAGCGAGGCGCGGTCGTGCGCGGTGTGCACCGGCACGCCGAGGATGCGGCCATAGGCGCGCAGCTGTTCGTGGGCGCCGACCCGGTAGGCATCGAGCGTGATCAGGCCGAGGTTGGCGGCGCCGTGCTTGGTGGCGAAGGCGGCGGCGATCTTGGCGGCGCTGGTGGTCTTGCCGACGCCGGTGGAGCCGATCAGCGCGTAGACGCCGCCCTGGTCTTCGAGCGCGGCCTCGTTCTCGCCGGTCAGCAGGTTGCGCTCGAGGATGTTGGCGGCCCAGGCGGTCTCGTCGCTGACGTCGTTGGGCAGGCTTTCGGCCAGCTTGCGGATCAGCGCCGGCGAGAAGCCGCTGTCGAGCAGCTTCTGGATCAGCAGCGCCTGGGCGGGCTGGCGCTGCAGCTTCTCCATGAACGCCAGCGCGCCGAAGCGCTCTTCGATCAGGCCCTTCATCGAGCGCAGCTCGTTCATCATGTCCTGCTGGTCGCGGCGCGCGCTGGCATTGACCGTGGAGCGGGCATCGGCCAGCGAGACCACGGGGGCGGCCGGCACCGGCGCGGGAGCATAGGCGGGGGCAGCGGCATGGGCCTGCGCCTGGGCGTGTGCGTGTGCGTGTGCGTGTGCCTGGGCCTGTGCGTGGGCTTGTGCGGCGGCGGCCTGTTGCTGCTGCACGCGGATCTCTTCGCGCAGCACCGGCGGCTCGCGCAGTGCGGGGCTGCGGCCGCCGACGGCCTGGATCGGCGCGTGCTGGGCCGGCACCGGGTGCATGGCCTGGCGCTCGGCCAGGCGCTGTTCCAGCGCGGTGGGCAGCGACGGCTCGTCGTCGGGCATGAAGCTGGGTTCGTTGTCGCGGCCGTGCTGTTGCTGCATGGCGGCCTGGCGGCGCTTGAGCATGCGCTCGCGCACGTAATCCTGGAACGACAGCGTGCTCATCGACAGGCGGGCCACGTCGTCGGTGATTTCCTCGGGGTTGTGCTGCGGCTGCTGCGGGGCCGGGGCCGGGCGGGCGGCCGGGGCGCGCGGTGCGGCGGCGCGCTTGGCG
>NZ_JBFUEB010000009.1:0-93518 GCF_056404395.1 Rhizobacter sp. P2_D12
CCTGGGTGGTCGAGCGGCTGGGCAAGTACGACCGCACGCTGGTGCCGGGGCTGAGCTTCGTCGTGCCCTTCATCGAGCGCGTGGCCTACAAGCACTCGCTGAAGGAGGTGCCGCTGGACGTGCCGAGCCAGGTCTGCATCACGAAAGACAACACCCAGCTGCAGGTGGACGGGATCATCTACTTCCAGGTGACCGACCCGATGCGCGCGAGCTACGGCTCGAGCAACTACGTGTTCGCGATCACGCAGCTGGCGCAGACGCTGCTGCGCTCGGTGATCGGCAAGATGGAGCTGGACAAGACCTTCGAGGAGCGCGACTCGATCAACGGTGCCGTCGTCAGCGCACTCGACGAAGCGGCCGGCAACTGGGGCGTGAAGGTGCTGCGCTACGAGATCAAGGACCTGACGCCGCCGGCCGAGATCCTGCGTTCGATGCAGGCGCAGATCACGGCCGAGCGCGAGAAGCGKGCRCTGATCGCCGCGTCCGAAGGCCGCAAGCAGGAGCAGATCAACATCGCGACCGGCGAGCGCGAGGCCTCGATCGCGCGTTCCGAGGGCGCGCGCCAGGCCGAGATCAACAACGCGCAGGGCGAGGCAGCGGCCATCACCGCGGTGGCCGACGCGACGGCCGGCGCGATCCGCAAGATCGCCGAGGCCATCCGTGAGCCGGGCGGCGAACAGGCGGTGCAGCTGAAGGTGGCCGAGAAGGCGGTGGATGCCTACGCGCACCTGGCGCAGAAGAACAACACGATGATCGTGCCGGGGAACATGACCGAGGTGGCCGGGTTGATCGGCACGGCGATGGCGCTGATGAAGTCCAAGGGACCCGGCCAGGCCTGAGCGAAATTCCCGGCTGCGCGGGCCGAACGGGCCTCGGAGCTGGGATAAACTCGCCGGCTCCGGAGAGATGGATGAGCGGTTTAAGTCGCACGCCTGGAAAGCGTGTGGGGGTTAACAGCCCCCCGCGGGTTCGAATCCCGCTCTCTCCGCCAACCGATCCCCTCGTGGGTCCGCCGGATGGTCTCGCGCCTCAACCGTTCGCCCTGGATCAGGGCTGACCTTGCCGAGAGCCGCATGAACGACACCGCATTGATCCTCCGTGCCGCGTCCTTTGCCGCGCACAAGCATCGCAACCAGCGCCGCAAGGATGCGGACGCCTCGCCCTACATCAACCACCCGCTGACGCTGGCCTGCATCCTGGCCGGCGACGGCGGCATCACCGACGCCGCGACGCTGTGCGCGGCGCTGCTGCACGACACCGTCGAAGACACCGACACGACCCCCGCGGAGATCGAGGCCGGGTTCGGCGCGGAGATCCGCGCCATCGTCGAGGAAGTCACCGACGACAAGTCGCTGCCGAAGGCCGAACGCAAGCGCCTGCAGATCGAGCATGCCGCCCACATCAGCGACAAGGCCAAGCTGGTCAAGCTGGCCGACAAGATCAGCAACGTGCGGGACATGAATGCCGCGCCGCCGGCCGCGTGGCCGCTGCGCCGCCGGCAGGAGTACTTCGACTGGGCCAAGTCGGTCATCGACCGGCTGCGCGGCATCCATCCGGGGCTCGAGGCGGCGTTCGATGCCGCATATGCCCGTCGCCCCGGCTAGCACGCGCTGCGGTCAGCGCACCTCATTGCCCTCCCGGCGTCACGCTGAAACCGTTGAGGTTCCAACCGCCCGCCTGTGCCTTGAAGCCGAACTTGTGCGTGCCCGCCGTCAGCGTCAGCGGCACCTTGATCGTCGTCCAGTTCTGCCAGCCGCCGGTGGCCGGCACCGACACGCTCGCGTAGACCGGTGCCCCGCCCGCCTCCTCGAAGCTGAACCAGCCGCCACCGTTCAGGCTCGCGACGCGGAACGCGATCGTGTAGGTGCCCGTGCTCGGTATGGTGACGGGCGTGCCGGCATACGACAGCCAGTCGCCCGCATCGATGTAGCCGACCGACTGACCGCCGCCGGTGTCGGTGGTGGCCTCGAGCTGCACGCCGCTCATCTGCGAGAACGTGCTGGCCTTGACGGTGGCGATCGGCGTCGACCCGCCGCCGTCGGCGCGCTCCACCTGGAGCCAGTTGAGGTTGAAGCCGCCGGTCTTCGTCGAGATGCCGAGCACCTGCTTGCCGGCCTTCAGCGCGACCACGTGGGACACCGTCGTCCAGTTCTGCCAGCCCCCGGTGGCGGGCACGCTGACCGTGCCGAACACGGGCGTGCCACCGCCCTGCTCCAGTTGCAGGCTCGCACCGCTGCCGGCGCTGGCCACGCGGTAGGACACGCGGTAGCTGCCGTCCGAGGGCACGTCGACGGCATAGGTCATCCAGTCGCCGGCCTCGATGTAGCCCAGGTTGCTGCCGCCGCCCGTGTCCGTGGTGCTCTCCACCTGCACCCCCGACATCTGGCAGAAGCTTTCGGCCTGCAGCGTGGCGGGCACGGCCGTGTTGCCGCAACTCGTCGGCGTGCTTGCAGGCCAGCCTTGCACGATGCTGCGGGCCAGCTTGCCCGACGCGGTCAGCATGCTCTCGGGCCAGCCGCCGGTGGTGCCGGCACCCGGCACCAGCGCGGCCGAGCCTTCCGCCGCATCGTCCAGCGCCCAGTTCGCGTTGCTCAGCTTGCGCGCCTTCATGAAGTCGACCCAGGCGCTGGTCTCGGCGCTCGCCACGCCGCCATTGCCGTCGGCATTGACCGAGCCCCATTCGGTGACGAACAGCGCCAGCCCGTTGTTCATCGCGGTGCTCGCCTTGTCGCGCAGGAACTGCCCGTGCGTGCCAGCGTAGAAATGCAGCGTGTAGGCGATGTTCGGGAAGCCGGTGATCGGGTCGCGCGAGGCCACGTCGGCGTCCTGCGACCAGTTCGGCGAGCCGACGATGATCAGGTTGTCCGGGTCGATCGCGCGGATCGCGCCGATCACCGCCTGCGCATAGGGCTTGACGTTGCCGCTCCAGCTCGCGTCGTTCTTCGGCTCGTTGTAGATCTCGTAGATGACGTGGTTGTTCTTGCCGTAGGTGCGGGCCATCTCCTGGAAGAACTCGATCGCCTGCGCCTGGTACTGGTACGCGTAGTGCGAATGCCAGTCGATGATCACGTACAGGTCGTTGGCGATCGCCGCATCGACCACCGCCTTCAGCCGCGCCTTGTTCGAGGCCGGATCCTGCAGGTAGCCGCCGTTTTCCTCGACACCCATCGCGGCGCGCACCAGCTTCGCCTTCCAGTCCGACTTGAGCCAGCCGACGGTGCCGGCGTTGTAGAACTTCGCGCCCGGCCAGCCGTTGTTGCTCCAGTAGTAGCTCACGCCCGACACGCTGCCGGGCACCCCACCCACCAGCACCTGGTTGCCGCTGACCGACAGCGGCGGCACGTCGGCCCATGCCGGTGCGGCCATGCCCAGGCTGCAGGCCGCCGTGGCCAGCGCGGCCAGGCGCTTCGAGGCGGCGTTGACGATCTTCCCCATGAATCCCCCTGTGGTTTGACGTTGTGGAGCGTTCGTTGAAAGCACGCGTTGAAAGCGTTTTCAGAACGCCCCGCAGGGTAGGCGCTTTCGGCGCCTTGCCGGGCTTCGGCCGGGGTAACAGGGGGTTTCAGATGCCGCGTGGCGCTACATCGATTCCTTCACCACCCGCTCGTTCGCCTGCTGCAGCGGCCGCGCGTTGCTGCGAAACAGGTGGTGGAACGCGTCGATCTGGCGCCGGCCGACGGTGACGGGCGTCTTCAGCACCATCCAGTGCACGCCTTCCGAGCACGGTGGGGTCGTCAGCGAGCCGTCGAAGTCGTAGTAGCCCAGGTCGGCGGGCAGCATGCCGGCCAGGTCCAGCGCCAGGCCGGCCACGGTCACCGTTTYGCCTTCCCGCGGCAGGTGGCGGAACAGCGGTTCGAAGGCCGCCGTGGGCTTGCCCGGCTGGATCAGCACGGCCACCACGCCCAGCGAGCCGTCGGCGGCCTTGTGCACGAAGTGCGCGACCATCGCCGCGCGCCGGCCGCGGATGCTCTCTTCGCTCGGCGTGTGGAAATGGAACTGCAGCAACTCGTAGCTCACGCCGCCGACGCTCAGCATCTGCCCCGGCGGCAGGTTCACCTGGATCGTGTGCCCGTTGTTGACCAGCGTCGGCGCCGCACTGGCGTAGCGGAATTCGAGCGCCGGCAGTGCCGTCTTCACGGTGCGGTCGATGTTGATCGGGCTCTGGCGGTGGCCGCTGGCACAGGCTTCGAAGCCGGGAGCGAGTTCCGACCAATGCGCGGGGCCCTCGTGTCCGGCGTAGGCCCAGTGCGGCGCGGCACCCTCGGCATGCGCCGCCAGGTGGGCCAGGGCGACCAGGGCGATCGAAAGGGTCTTCGGCAGGAAAGCGGGCTTCATCGGACTCCAGGGGGCTTGGGCCGTCGCAGCGGACGGGGTCTGAAATTCTAGGGTCCGGTTCCCGCGCTTGCCATGACGACGCCATGACGGCGCGGTGTCGCTTCATGTCTGCCCGGCGCCGAGGCAGCCGATGCCGGCGGCCACGCCCTGGATCTCGCGGCGTAGGAGCCGGCCTACGCCAACGCGCGACAACTCGCCTTGCCTTGCCTCGGGAGCGGCTCCTACAGTCGATTCACGTCGCGCCGCCGGTGCGTCGTTCGCGAGGGAGAAGAGAACATGCAGACAGCAACGCGCCTGCTGGCGTCGGTCGCGCTCGCCGCGGGTTTCGCCCTGTCATCACCGGCCCAGGCCGTCGAGTACGCGCTGTTCGACCTCGGCACGCTCACCGTCGGCCAGCGCATGTGGGCCACCGGGCTGAACGACCAGGGCCAGGTCATCGGCCACTCGTACGGCGACCGCCTCGACGACGGCATCTCGGCGAGCAACCAGTACCAGGCTTTCACCACCGGCATCGACGGGCGCGGCCTGCGCAGCCTGGGAACGCTCGGCGGCAGCTGGAGCACCGCATACGACATCAACAACGCCGGCCAGATCGTGGGCAGTTCGCAGACGGCCGATGGCTCGACGCGCGGCTACGTCACCACCGGCGGCGCGATGACGGAGGTCGGCACCTTCAACGGACGCGGCGTGAGCACGCTCAGCCGGATCAACGACCGTGGGCAGGTGGTCGGCCTCGCCTGGAACCGCTACGAAAGCCCCCGCCTGAGCTACGACGCCGACTACCTCGGCTTCATGGCCGACACCCCCACCGGCCCGATGCGCGCCCTCACCGGCCCGGCCGGCCAACCGCTGCAAGGCCTCGGCCTGAATGCCTAGGGCCGCGTGGCCGGCCTCACGGCGGCCTTCGGCCCCGGGCCGAACATGGCCTTCGTCACCGGCCCCGACGGCACGTCGCCCGGCGCCGTCTTCCCCGACACCGTCAGCGCCGGCGCGATCAACGACGCCGGCCAGGTGACCGGCATGCGTGCGGTCTTCAGCGCGGGCTGGGGCGGCACGGCCTTCATCGGCACGCCCGGCGGAACCCAGGAGTACCTGGATTTCCATGGCGTCGCGAACTACGTCGACGGCCTCTGGAATGGCGCGGGAACCCAGTACCTCAACACCACCAGCTACGGCATCGCGCTGAACGAGCTCGGGCAGGTGGCTGGCCGGTTCGCGTCGCCGAACGGCAACTTCGCGTTCATCACCGGCGCCGACGGCCAGGGCGTGATCAACCCGGACACGCTGTTCACGCTGCCCGATGGCGACCACTTCGTCGCAGCCCTCGACGTCAACGAACGCGGACAGTTCATCCTGAACAGCGCACTGGGGCATGCCTACCTGATCTCGCCGATCCCGGAGCCCGCGACGCTCGTGCTGTGGGCTGGCGGCCTGCTGCTCGTCGCATGGTCGGCGAAGAAGTCGAGTCCGGCGGGCAGCGCGGCTGTCGCACCACCCACCCATGGAGGCATCGCATGAAGGCCACCCATCTGCTCGCCATCACCGCGCTGGGCGCGGCCCTCGTCACTGCATTGCCGGCGCAAGCGCAGTCCACGCAGTACCAGCTGTTCGACCTCGGCCAACTGACCAGCGGCGACCTGATGTACGTGACCGGCCTCAACAACAGCGGGCAGGTGACGGGTTACGCCTACACGGCGGGCTACAACGGCTGGTCGTCGACCGACGACTACCGCGCCTTCGTCACCGGCGCCGACGGGGGCGGACTCAGCGCGCTCGGCACGCTGGGCGGCAGCTGGAGCAAGGCGGCGGCCATCAACGATGCCGGCCTGGTGGCCGGCAGCTCGCAGACCGCGGGGGGCGGCTACCGCGCCTTCCTGGGCGGCACCGGCCACGCGACGCTGCAGGACCTGGGCACGCTGGCCGGCAGCACCAACAGCGCCGCGGTCGCGATCAATGCCAGCGGCCAGGTGATCGGCACCGCGTCGGTCGATTCCGCCTCCGGGCCCCCGTTCCAGGACAACGTGCGCGGCTTCATCACCGGCGCCAACGGCCAGGCCATGCAGGGCCTGGGCACGCTGAACAACGTCGCGCTGGTCGGTCGCGCGATCAACGACCAGGGCCGCGTCGCCGGCCACGTCGGCGACAGCCTGCTGAACCAGCAAGGCGCCTTCGTCACCGCGGCCAACGGCAGCGCGCCACACTCGCTGCCGGCCGACGTCATCGATGCGACCGCGATCAACAACGCCGGCCAGGTGGCGGGCAACGCGAGCGGCCGCCTCGGCGTGGAAAGCAGCGATGCCTTCCTCGGCATCGGCAGCACCGGCGCGCAGTTGCTCGACTTCCAGGGTGTGCCGAACTGGAACGGCGGCTACCTCGGCGGTTCGGGCCAGTACGGCCCGGCGGGCGCCAGCCAGGCATTCGACGTCAACGAGCTCGGCCAGGTGGCCGGGAGCTTCGCGAACCACCAGCAGCAGCGCAGCTATGCCTTCATCACCGGCGCCAACGGCCAGGGCGTGATCAACGTCAACAGCCTGTTCACGCTGCCGGACGGCGACTACTTCTCGTCGGTGACCGGCATCAACGACGAAGGGCAGTTCGTCGTCAACACCGGCTACGGCCATGCCTACCTGATCTCGCCAGTGCCGGAGCCGGCCACCGCCGCGTTGTGGCTGGCCGGGCTGCTGCTGGTCGGGCGGCTGCTGCGCAAGCCCCGCGCCGAGCCTGGCCTGTCCGTTCCCGCCTGCGCCTGACGGCAGCAGGAGCGCCGCATGGACGCCCTGCAACTGGTCTCGTCGCTGGTCCTGAGCGCAGGGCTGGTCGCGGTCGCGCCGGCCCGCGCCGCGCCGTACACGCTGTTCGACCTGGGCACGCTGGGCGCCGGCGACCTGATGTACGCCAGCGGCATCAACGACCTCGGCCAGGTGGTCGGCTACGCCTACAGTGCCGGCATCAACGGCTGGTCGTCGACCGACGACTACCGCGCCTTCGCCACCGGTCCCAACGGCGCAGGCCTCACCGGTCCGGGCACGCTCGGCGGCAGCTGGAGCAAGGCCTGGGCGATCAACGACAGCGGCCAGGTGGTGGGCGATTCGCAGCTTGCGGGCGGCGGTTTCCGCGGCTTCATCGGCGGCAACGGCACGCCCTTGCGCGACCTGGGCACCCTGCCCGGCCGCACCAACAGCACCGCCACCGGCATCAATGCGTCGGGCCAGGTGATCGGCAGCGCGACCGTCGACTCGATCACCAACCCCGGCTTCCAGGACCGATGGCAGGGCTACATCACCGGCGCGAACGGCCAGGGAATGCAGAACCTGGGCACCGTGAACGGCCTGTCCGTGATCGGCAAGGGCATCGACGACAGCGGTCGGGTGGTGGGCCACGACAGCAACAGCCTGCTGACGCCGGGTGCCTTCGGCACGGGCCCGGGCGGCAGCAACCCGGCCGCCCTGCCCGTCCCGATGCACGACGCCAACGCCATCAACAACCTGGGGCAGATCGCCGGCAGCGTGGTCAACCCGGACAACCTGAACGAGATCGACGCCGCCCTCCGGAGTGCCGGCGGCAACACCGCCGCGCTGGATTTCCATGGCGTGCCCGGCTACTTCTTCGGCGGCGACGACCCGGCGATCACCACGCCGCGCTCGACCAGCTGGTCGCGCGACATCAATGCCGTCGGCCAGGTCGCCGGCAGCTTCCGCAGCCTCTACGCGCTCCGCGATTTCGCGTTCATCACCGCGGCCAACGGCCAGGGTGTCATCAACGTCGACACGCTGTTCACGCTGCCCGACGGCGACTTCTTCGTCGAAGCCACCGGCATCAACGATGCCGGACAGTTCATCGCCAACACCCGCTTCGGCCACGCCTACCTGATCTCGCCGATCCCCGAGCCGGCCACGCGGGCGCTGTGGGCGGGTGGTCTGCTGCTGATCGGCCGCAAGCTCAGGCGACCCGCGCCTCTCCCGGCCTGATCACCTCCTGCATCACTTGCCCCGCCCGCATCCGCACGATGCGGTCGGCCACGTGGAAGTAGCGGTCGTCATGCGAGATGACCACCAGCGTGTGCCCCTTCGCGCGCAGCTCCGGCAACAGCTCGGTGTAGAACAGCTGGCGGAAGGCCGGGTCCTGGTCGGCCGCCCATTCGTCGAACACCAGCACCGGCCGCCCTTCGAGGTAGGCATGCACCAGCGCCAACCGCTTGCGCTGGCCGGTCGACAGGTCGGTGGTGCTGAACGATCCGTCCTGCACCGACACCTTGTGCGCGATCTCCAGCCGCTCCAGGTAGGGCTGCGCCGCCGCCGGCACCGCCGCCACGAGATCCTGGAACAGGAAGAAGTCCGAGAACACCGTCGTGAAGAGCTGCCGGTAGTCGTCGCGCGATGCATCGGTCACCGGCACGCCGTCCAGCAGCAGCTCGCCCTGCTGCGGGGCGTACAGGCCGAGCAGCAGCTTGACCAGCGTCGTCTTGCCCGAGCCGTTGTCGCCGACCACGAAGACCAGTTCGCCGCGGCGCAGCGCCAGGTCGACCGGGCCGAGCGCGAAGCCTTCGCCGCCGCCTTCGGGCGCGTCGAACGCATAGCCCACGCCGCGCAGTTCGATCGCATGCCGCAAGCTCACCGGGCTCGGCGGCCGGTCCAGGTGCAGGTGCGGTTCCGGCGTCGCAAAGCGCAGCGACAGGTCGCCGATGCGCTGGAACGCCACCTTGGCGCGCCCGACGTTCGGCAGCACGCCGACCAGCTGGTCGATCGGCCCCTTCAGGAACAGCAGCACCAGCACGAAGCCGCTGAGCACCGGCGGCGCCACCGTGCCGACCGCCGCCCAGCCCAGGATCACCGCGATCAACAGGAAGAACAGCGCCGAGCCGAAAGCCGTGCCCAGCACGTAGGTGTTGATCGCGCGCTGGTTGACGCGCCGGATCTCGTCGACGGTGCCGTCGATCTGCCCGGCCAGCATGCGCGAGCGGCGCTCGCGGTGCATGCGCAGTTCCTTCGCGCCCTCGCTGATCCCGCGGTAGGCCTTGTGCAGCCGCTCCTCGCCGTCGCGCGCGCGCCAGAAGCCGGCCTCGCCGCGCGTCAGCACCGCCGCCTGCACGGCCGCCCCGACCAGCAGCGCCACCAGCAGCAGCCCGAACATCGGCGGCGACAGCCAGGCCAGGTAGCCCAGGCAGCCGAGCGTGATCGACAGCGCGATCACGGTGGACGCCAGCACGAAGCCGGCGTCGCTGATCATGTCCACGTCCTGCGTCAGCACCGGCATCAGGCGGTGCGTGCGGTAGCGTTCCAGCGCGTCGATCGGTGCCGAGAGGATCTTCTGCGCCAGCGCCTTGCGCACCTGCGCCACCAGGCGCTGCCCGACCAGGTTGGTCGACATGTCCGAGACGACGCGCCCGAGCAGCGCGATCGCGCACAGCGAGACGAAGGTCAGCAGCAGGCCGCCGGCCAGGCCGCCGCTGCGGTTGAGCACCTGGTTGATGGTGCCGAGCAGCGCCACCGTCGCGGCGCCGGCCGCCATGCCGGTGACGATGGACAGCAGCAGCCAGGGCAGGAAGGGGCGCAGCAGGCGGGCGATCTCGGCGGAAGGGTTCATGCCCTACAAGACGAACGCGCGCGGCCGGCGTTCAGCCTGAACGGCGCGGCCCGTGGTTCGTCTCCTGGGCATGATTCCGTTGCTGCAACCGATCTTCCAGGGTGCGTGGGCATCGCTCGGCGAGACACTGGTGTGCGCCGCGCGGCCACCGGCCGATGCCGTGCCGGTGCAGCGGCTGATCGACGAGCCGCCGCGGGTGGACGAGCTGCTGCGCCGCCACGCCCGCCACCGCGGCGTGGCCGCCGCCGACCTGCGGGCGGTGGCGTCGAGCTGGTGCTTCGCCTACCTCGATGCGCTGCTGCCGCCGGTGGTGGCGGCGGCGAGCGTGCTGCAGCACGTGTTCCCGACCGCGCCGCACGAGATGCGGGTGGTGGTCGGCGACGACGATGCGGCGCCGCGCAGCTTCCACATCGGCCATGCCGGCCGGGCGCATCCGGGCAGCGGCTGCGCCGAGCGCCTGGCCCCGCTGGTCGACCTGCACCTGGCGCCCCTGTTCGCGCAGCTCGCACGCTGCTCCCGGGTCGCGCCGAAGATCCTGTGGGGCAACCTCGCGCGCCGGCTCGATGGCCTGTTCGAGCAGGGCCTCGCGCTGAGCGGCCACGCACCGCACGTGGCGCTCGACCGCGACACGCTGCTGGGCCGGCCGCTGTGGCATGACGGGCGGACGAACCCGCTGATGGCTCGGCAGCGGCCGCATCCGGGTGCGTCGCGGACCATTCCGTTGCACCGGCAGTGTTGCCTGTTCTATCGCTTGCCTGGAGAGGCGTACTGCAGCGCCTGCCCGTTGCGTAGCCCGGATGCCAATCCGGGGTTTGCCTGACACATCCCGGATTGGCATCCGGGCTACGGAAGCCTTGTCGTGCGCAGCGCCGGATCGCGCGCGATCTCGTCCTCGCGGAACGGGAAGCGCAACCAGTCCTTGCGCGCGTAGCGGGCCAAGGCCCCGCCCTCGCCCAGCGTCTCGTCCTCGCCGTGCGCCAGCAGCGTGTGCGCCACCACGCCCCGCGGGCCGAAGCGCACCAGCTGCAGGTAGGTGTTGGCCACCGCGTCCGGCCCGATCGGGTGCGTGTCGTCGCCGTCGCACATCACGCTGAAGTAGCCGGCGCCATGGCAGCCGCCGTACAGCGGCACCGCCTTGCCGCCGGCTTGCACGAAGCGCCGGCTGCCCAGCGGCGCGTCGAGCGCCCAGCCGCGTTCGGCAAACGCGGTGACGGTGGCCGCCAGCGCCTGCGCCACGCGCGGGTCGTCGCCGTTCGGCGCGCGCGGCGTGTCCAGCGGTGCAGCGCGCGAGAACGGCACGCGGAAGAACTCCGCCGGCGGGATGTCTTCGAGCCGCGCCCAGAAGGCATCCCACAGCAGCGCGCCGCGCGCATCGGCATCGGCGCGGCCCGACCAGCGCTTCAGCACCTCGCAGGCGCGGTCGATGTCGGCACTCGCCGGCGTGGCGCATGCGGGGCCGAGCAGCTCTGCCTTGAACAGCTCCGCCGACAAGGCCCGCGGCGCCAGCACCGCCTGCCGCAGGCGCTGCTCGAGGGCCGCGGCCGAGCGCGGCGCCACCATCGCCTCCTGTGCGATCCGGTGCCCCAACCGCCCGCGCAGAGACAGTGCCTGGCGTTCGCCGCCCAGGCCCTTCGCGAAGCCCTCCAGCGGCTGGTGCACGTTCGCCAGCCACAGGCTGTCGTTCATGTTCGCGACGTAGTCCTCGCGCAGCAGCCCCGGCTGGGCCGACACCGGCATCGCGCCCGGCTGCACCGCGGCCGCATCGGCCTGCCAGTCGCAGGCCGAGCGGCTGCCGTCGAGGAAGGGCGTGACCGGGTCGAGCGCCGCGAAGCCCTGCGCCAATGGGGTGGCGCAGGCCGCGCGCAACGCGTCCGGCACGTTCGGCAGCGCGCCGACGTCGCCCAGCCACACGCGCGCATCGCCGCGCCCGATCGCCGCGGTGTTGACCCAGGGCATGCCGGCCTCGCGGCGCTGGATCGCGATGAAGTCGTCGAGCGAGCGCGCCTGGTTCCAGGCAAAGAAGGTGCGGAACACGCGGAAGTTGTCGGCGTTGACGTCGCGCAGCGCGATCGCATGGGCCGTGCCCCAGCCGTACGGCGCCGCGCGCCGGCCCAGGTCGAGCAGCGGGCCGAAGCGGCTGCGGTACAGCGTGCGCGTCTGGCTGCGCAGCGTGCCGTCGGCGCCGCGCACCGACACCGTGACGGCCCGCACCTGCATCGCCTCGCTGCGGCCGTCCACCAGGTAGCGCTTCGGGTCGGCCGGGTCCAGCGCCAGGTCGAACAGCCCGAAGCGCCGCGCGGTCGACACCGTGTGGCTCCAGGCGACGTGCGCGTTGAAGCCGAGCATCACCAGCGGCACGCCGAGGAAGGCCACGCCGGCCACGTCGACCCGGCCCGGAATGCTCAGGTGCATCTGGTAGAAGCGATCGGGCCCGCCCCAGTACCAGTGCGGGTTGCCGAACAGCACCGCGCCGCGCTCGCCGGTCGCCTGGCCGCCGAAGGCCAGCATGTTGCTGCCGAGCGCCGGCTGGTCGCCGATGGATGGCGCCAGGTGGGCCCGCAGGCTGCCGTCGCCGGCCGCCGCGCCGACTGTCGCACTCGGCACCGCATTCACCAGCTCCGGGATGAAGCGCGCATACCCCGCCGCGATCTGCGCCGAGTACAAGCGCCGCACGATGTCGTCGACGCCGATCTCGCGCACCCAGGCCTCATGCAGGCAGGCCTGGCGCGGCGGCGTCGCCGCCGTGCGGCGCGCCTCGGCCAGGTAGCGGTTGTAGCCGGCCGCGAAACCCGCCGCCGATTCGAGCAGCTCGGGCGGGTGCGCGGCCCGGGCCCGCGCCAGCATCGCGTCGTCGGCGAACGCGCGGAAGAAGAAGTCCAGGTCCAGGTTGGCCGGCCGGCCGAAGGTCGACAGCCGCACCGGGCGGGCCTCGGCACCGAAGTACTGCGAGCGTTCGCCGCGGTAGGTCACGAAGGCCTCGGCCAGCGTGCACAGCGCGTCCTGCGCCTGCGCGTAGCCGATGCCGACGCCCAGCTCGCGCCAACTGCCCGCCCGCACATGCGGGATGCCGTCCGCGGTGCGGCGGATCTCGGTGGCCACGGCCGGCGCACGCGCCTGCACGGTCTCGGCCAGCATGGCCAGTGCGAGCGCGGCGATTCGGATCGAGGGATGCATCGGCTGCCTTTCAGCGGGGGGCGAGCGCGGCCAGGCCCTGGTGCAGCGCCGGGAACAGGCTGCGCTGGAAGTTGTTCCAGCGCAGCTCGAGGATGGTGTCGGCGGGGTCGATGTCGGTCGCCAGCACGTCGACGATCACCTCGCCCGAATCGATGCCGGTGTCGACGTAGTGGAACGACGCGCCGGTGCGGCGCACCGGCTCGACCGGCGTCGCGGTCATCGTGCGCCAGTCCATGCGCTGCCCGCGCGCGCCGTGCAGCGCATCCAGCGTCGCCCAGGCACCGCGGCGCTGGAACGGCGAGCCCTCGCGCGTGATGCCCGGGTGGATGTTGACGATGCGCCGCTCGAACGGCGCCCCGGGCCGCACCAGCTCGTCGAGGATGACCAGCAGGCCGTCCAGCACGACGACGTCCGCCTGCAGCTCGACCAGCGTGTGCAGCAGCCGCGCCTCGAAGCCGCTCTTGCCGGCCGTGCGCGCCGGCGCGCCGAGCGGCAGGCGGCGGTAGTCCGAGGTGACCGGGCGCATCAGGTCGAGCAGCAGCCGGCCCTGCGCGCGCAGCCCGGGCGGGAAGAACCAGCGCCGGCTCGGCTGGTACGAGAAGCCATAGTCCTTCAGCTTCTCGCGGTCCGCCGCCAGCCCTTCGTCGTCGTCGAAGATCACCGCTTCGAGCGAGTATGCATCGCCCAGCGCGCTGCCGTCCAGCGCCCCGGCGAGGTACTCGAGCGGCGACGCCATGTAGCGCAGCCCGCCCTTGAACTCGATGAGCTGCCCTGCCCGGTCGGCCGCGGCGTTGCGCAGCGACCCGATGTAGACCAATCTTGCCTTTGCCATGTGCTGCTAGACGAACCGGCCGGCCCGTTGTTCAGGCCTGAACAAAGCGCCGCGCGGCTCGTCATGGTCAGCATGAGTCCCGGCATCCCCTCCCGTCCCGTCCTCGAGCGCCCGTCCCCGGGCTGCGTGAGCCACCCCTGCGGCCAGCCGCTGCGCGTGCTGCGCGAAGGCGGGCACCTCGTCGTCGAGGCGGTGCACCATGGCGCCCGCGCCCGCTGGCAGCTGGCGCAGCAGGCCGGCGAGGCCACGCTGCAGTGGCAAGGCCCGTGTGCCGGCGAGCCGTCGGCGGCGCAGCAACTGGCGGTGCTCGAGGCCGCCTTCACCTTCGACCCGGGCGTGCGCGCGCTGACGCTGCTGCCGCCCTTCGCACCCGCCGCGAGCCTGGTCGCCGAGGGCCTCGCGCTGCCGGCGCCACGCGGGCAGCAGCGCGTGCACCGCGAGATGTTCTTCCAGCACGCACCGCTGTGGCTGCCGCAGGCGATGCCGCCGATGCCGCTGCAGTACACGCTGACCGGCGAGCGCCGCCATCCGCGCCGGCCGGTCAAGCGCGAAGGCACGCTGTACCAGCGCCACATCCCGTGGCTGGCCGGCACGTTCTCGTTCCGCAGCCTGGACATCGCCTCCGACCTGCCGCGCTTCAACCGCTGGATGAACGACCCGGACGTCGCGCAGGTCTGGCAGGAGACCGGCGACCTCGCGAAGCACCGGCGCTACCTCGAGGCCATCGCCGCCGACCCGCACATGCAGGCGATGATCGCCTGCATCGACGGCGAACCCTTCGGCTACTTCGAGACCTACTGGGCCAAGGAGAACCGCATCGCACCGTTCTACGACGCCGACGACCACGACCGCGGCTGGCACGTGCTGATCGGCGAGCCGTCGTTCCGCGGCAAGGCCTTCGCGACGGCGTGGCTGACCTCGATCTCGCACTACCTGTTCCTGGCCGATCCGCGCACGCGGCGCATCGTGGGCGAACCGCGTGCCGACCACCGCCAGCAGCTGCGCAACCTCGACCGCAGCGGCTACGCGAAGCTGAAGGAGTTCGATTTCCCGCACAAGCGCGCGATGCTGGTGATGCTGCTGCGCGAGCGCTATTTCACCGACACGCTGTGGTGGCCCCGCGATGACGAGGCACCGGTACCCGCCAGGAGCTGAGCATGCACGTCCACGATCTCATCGGCATCGGCTTCGGGCCGTCCAACCTGGCGCTGGCGATCGCGCTCGACGAACGCCGGCGCGCCGGCCAGCCGGTCGACGCGATGTTCATCGAGCGCCAGCCCGCCTTCGCGTGGCACCCGGACATGCTGCTGTCGCATGCGCACATGCAGATCTCGTTCCTGAAGGACCTGGCGACGCTGCGCAACCCGACCAGCCGCTTCACCTTCGTGAACTACCTGCACGAGAAGCAGCGGCTGCAGGATTTCATCAACCTGAAGACCTTCTATCCGAGCCGGCGCGAGTTCAACGACTACCTGGCCTGGGCGGCGGCGCAGTTCGACGCCGGCTGCGCCTATGGCGAGGAGGTGATCGACGTGCTGCCCGAGCAGCGCGGGCGCGAGGTCGAGCTGCTGCGGGTGCGCTCGCGCGATGCGGCCGGCACGCTGCACGAGCGGCTCGCGCGCAACCTGGTGGTGAGCATCGGCGGCACGGCGAACATCCCGCCGGCGTTCCACGGGCTGCAGGACGATGCGCGGGTGCTGCATTCGAGCGGCTACCTGAGCGGCATCGCGCGCAACGACGCGGCGCAGCGCATCGCCATCGTCGGTGCCGGGCAGAGCGCGGCCGAGCTCTTCATGGACCTGCATGGCCGGCCGAACGCGCCGCAGGTCGACCTCGTCATGCGGGCGCGGGCGATCAAGCCGGCGGACGACAGCCCGTTCGTCAACGAGATCTTCAACCCGGATTTCGTCGACCACCTGTATGCGCGGCCGCAGGCCGAACGCGGGGCGCTGCTGCGCGAGTTCCGCCACACCAACTACGCCTGCCCGGACCTGGCGCTGATCCAGCAGATCTTCAAGGTGTTCTACGACCAGCGCGTCAGCGGCGAGGCGCGCCACCGGCTGCTGAGCCGGCACGAGATCCAGAGCGTGCGGGCGGCGGCCGACGGGATCCACCTGAACCTGCTCGACGTGAATGCCTCGCGCGAGAGCAGCCAGCGCTACGACGCGGTGGTGCTGGCCACCGGCTATGCGCGCGAGCAGCACCATGCGCTGCTGGGCCGGCTGTCGCCGTGGCTCGGCGGGCTGGAGGTGGACCGGGACTACCGCGTGATCGGGCCGCGCGAGTTCCTGCCGGGGGTGTTCCTGCAGGGGGCCTGCGAGACCACGCACGGGCTGAGCGACACGCTGCTGTCGATCACCGCCGTGCGCTCGGCGCAGATCGGGCAGGCCTTGCTGGCGGGTTGAGCGGCAGCCGGGCTACGGAACCGGTTGGATCAGGTCCCACAGGTTGCCGTACAGGTCTTCGAACACGGCGACCCGGCCGTGCGGCTGCTGCTCGGGAGGCCGCACGAAGCGGATGCCCTGGGCGACATACGCCGCGTGGTCGCGCTCGAAATCGTCGGTGCAGAGGAACAGGAACACGCGCTGCCCGGTCTGGTCGCCGATGCGCGTGGCCTGGTGCGCGTTGCTCGCGCGCGCCAGCAGCAGCTGCGCACCCGAGGAGTCGCCGCGCGGACGCACGACGACCCAGCGCTTGCCTTGCTGCGGCACCGGCTTGTCTTCCACCAGCTCGAAGCCGAGCTTGCCGACGTAGAACGCGAGTGCCTCGTCGTAGTCGCGCACGACCAGCGACACGAGGCCGAGGGATTGCCGGATGCTCATGCCCACAGTGTCACGCAGGCCGCGTCACGCGCGCCACCGCCGCCGGCAGCTCGGCACGCATCGCCTCGATGAAGCGCCGCAGCTTGGCCGGGTAGAAGCGCGCATGCGGATACACCAGGTAGACCGGCAGCGGGCTGGCCACCCATTGCGGCGCCAGGTGCAGCAGCCGGCCCTGCTGCAGGTCTTCGCCGAGCATCCRGGCCGAGATCACCGCCACGCCCAGGCCCTGCAGCGTCGCGCTGCGCAGCGCATACAGGCTGTCGGTGCTGAGCTTCGGGTGGAACGACACGCCGCACACCTCGCCGCTGCCGGCATGGGTCAGCAGCATCTCGGTGCGGTAGAAGTTGCGCGCTGCGAGCCACGGCAGCGCCGCCAGCTCGGCCGCATGCGCCGGCAACGCGCCGCCGCGCAGCACCGCGGGCGCCGCGACGACGATGCGCGGCACCTCGGACAGCCGGATCGCCACCGCCGACGCATCGGTCACCTCTCCGACCTGGATCGCGCAGTCGATGCCCTCGCCGATGAAATCCGGCGTGCGCTGGTGCGGCCGGTCGTGCAGCAGCCAGTCGACCGTCACGCGCGGATAGCGCCGCATGTAGTCGCCCAGCGGCCCGATCAGCAGCTGCTGGCCGAAGGCATGCGGCGCGACCACGCGCAGCACGCCCTCCGGCTCGTCGCCGACGCCGCGCAGCTCGGACTCGAAGGCCTGCCAGCTCTCCAGCAGTTCCTTCGCGCGTTCGAAGCAGCGCGCGCCGTCCTCGGTCAGCTTCATCGCATGCGTCGAGCGCTGCAGCAGCCGCAGCCCCAGCGAACGCTCCAGCGCCTGCAGCCGGCGGCTCACGGTGGGCTGCGTGGCCCCCATCTGCAAGGCCGCCGCCGACAGGCTGCCGGCCTCGACGATGCGCACGAAGGTCTGCATCAGCTCGATGCGATCGGCCGCGACCGGCGCGGGCTTCGGAACGGTGGCGGAGGCCTTGCTCATACGCCAAGCGTATAGCAGTTCTGCCGCGCGCGGGGCTTCCATGCCCTGGGGCCGCCCGGCACACTGCCCGCCATGTCTTCCATACCCACTCCGCATACACACGCCCCGGCGCACGCGAAGGCGCCGCGGCTGTCGACGCCACTGGTGCTGCTGCTGGCCACCGGCGCCGGCCTCGCCGTCGCGTCGCTCTACTACAGCCAGCCGATGCTCGGCGTGCTGGGCACCGAGCTCGGCCCGGACGGCCGCGCCATCGGCTTCGTGCCGACGATGACGCAGCTCGGCTATGCGCTCGGCATCCTGCTGCTGGCGCCGCTGGGCGATCGCTTCGACCGGCGCCGCATCATCGTCATCAAGGCCGCGGCGCTGTGTGCCGCGCTGCTGCTGGCCGGTGCCGCGCCGTCGGCCGCGTTGCTGCTGGTGGCCAGCCTCGCGATCGGCCTGGCCGCGACGATGGCGCAGGACATCGTGCCCGCCGCCGCGACGCTCGCGCCCGACGCCCACCGCGGCAAGGTGGTGGGCAGCGTGATGACCGGGCTGCTGATGGGCATCCTGTTGTCGCGCGTGGTCAGCGGCGTCGTCGCCGAGGTCTTCGGCTGGCGCACGATGTTCGTGCTGGCCGCCGCCAGCATCGCGCTGATCGGTGCCGCCGCATGGCGCGGCCTGCCGAGCCTGCGGCCCACCACGCAGCTGGCCTACGGCGCCTTGCTGCGCTCGCTCGGCACGCTGTGGAAGAAGCACGCGACGCTGCGCCGCGCGGCGTTCGCGCAGGGCTTCCTGTCGATCGGCTTCAGCGCGTTCTGGTCGACGCTGGCGGTGATGCTGCATGGCGCGCCCTTCCACATGGGCAGCGCGGCGGCCGGTGCCTTCGGGTTGGCCGGGGCCGCCGGCGCGCTGGCCGCGCCGATCGCCGGCCGCATCGCCGATCGGCGCGGGCCCGAGATCGTGACCCGTGGCGGCGCCTTGCTGGTGCTGCTGTCGTTCGCGGTGATGGGCCTGATGCCGCTGCTGCCGCGCGAAGCGCAGCTGGCCTTGCTGGCGGTCAGTGCGGTCGGCTTCGACCTGGGCATCCAGATGTCGCTGATCGCGCACCAGACCATCGTCTACGGCATCGATCCCGCAGCGCGCAGCCGGCTCAATGCGGTGCTGTTCACCGTCGTGTTCATCGGCATGGCCCTGGGCTCCGGGCTCGGCAGCGTGGCGCTGGCGCGCGGCGGCTGGATCGCGGTGACGACGCTGGCCAGCGTCAGCGCGCTGCTGGCACTGGCGGTGCGCCTGTGGCCGGCGCGAGCACGGTCGTGACCTCGGTCGTCGCCTGCGTCATCAGGCGGTGCACCGGGCACTTGGCGGCGACGTTCAGCAGCTCCTGGCGCTGCGCGTCGGTCAGCGGGCCGCCGAATGCCATCGTCACGCTGAGCTTGTAGACGCCCTGCCGCTCCTGGCTGTTGTCGGTCTCGACCGTCACCTCGATGTCCTCGAGCGGGATCTGCTTGCGGTTCGCGTACCACAGCACCGTCAGCGCCTTGCAGCTGCCGAGTGCGCTGTCGTACAGCTCGTGCGGCGTCGGCCCCTGGTCTTCRCCGCCGTTCGATTCGGGTTCGTCGACGACGATGCGGTGCTGGCGCACCGACACGGTGTGTTTCATCTTGCCCGTGCGGTCACGGGTCACCACGATGCTCATGCGATCTCCTGGTCGGTTCGGGGTCGCTGCACTATAGGTTGCGCGAGGCGCGCCCATCCGACCCTATGCGGGTCAACCAGCAGGCCGCAATTTTTGAATCTTGACTGCAGTCAAGAGTTTTGCGGCCATGGAGTCGGACATTGATCGCCTGCAACCGGCAAACGCATGACCCAATGCGGCCCGCTCATCGACCCTTCGAGACAAAGGACAGTCCCATGAACCGCCCCTCGGTAGCGATCCCCAACCCGGCCGTATCCGGCCACACCGGCACAGCCAGCCAGCATCGGTTTTTCCGATGGGGCCAGTTGCTGATGGGGATCGTGTGCATGGCGATGATCGCCAACCTGCAGTACGGCTGGACGCTGTTCGTCAACCCCATCGCCGACAAGCACGGCTGGAGCCGCGCCGCCATTCAGGTGGCCTTCACGATCTTCGTGCTCACCGAGACCTGGCTGGTGCCGATCGAAGGCTACCTGGTCGACCGCTTCGGCCCGCGCCCGGTCGTGCTGGTCGGCGGCATCCTGTGCGGCCTCGGCTGGGTGATGAACTCGTTCGCCGACTCGCTGACGATGCTGTACATCGCGGCTGCGGTCGGCGGCGTCGGTGCCGGCGCCGTCTACGGCACCTGCGTCGGCAACGCGCTGAAGTGGTTCCCGGACCGCCGCGGCCTGGCCGCAGGCCTCACCGCCGCCGGCTTCGGTGCCGGCTCGGCGCTGACCATCGTGCCGATCTCGGCCTACATCAAGTCGAGCGGCTACGAAGCGGCCTTCCTGTACTTCGGCATCGGCCAGGGCCTGATCGTGTTCCTGCTGTCGTGGGCGCTGGTGCGTGCACCGGAGCATGCCAACAAGCAGGGCCAGTCCACCGGCCGCGTGCAGCAGACCCGGCGCGACTACGCGCCCACCGAAGTGCTGCGCAAGCCGGTGTTCTGGGTGATGTACGTGATGTTCGTGATGGTGGCGGCCGGCGGCCTGATGGCCACCGCGCAGCTGGCACCGATCGCCAAGGACTTCAAGATCATCGACGTGCCCGTCAACATCATGGGCCTGATCCTGCCGGCGCTGACCTTCGCCCTCGCGATCGACCGCGTGCTCAACGGCTTGACGCGTCCCTTCTTCGGCTGGGTGTCCGACCAGATCGGCCGCGAGATGACGATGCTGATCGCGTTCGCGCTCGAATCGGTGGGCATCCTGCTGCTGTACAACTTCGGCCAGAACCCGGTCCTGTTCGTGATCCTGACCGGCCTGGTGTTCTTTGCGTGGGGCGAGATCTACAGCCTGTTCCCGTCGACCTGCGCCGACACCTTCGGCTCCAAGTACGCCGCGTCCAATGCCGGCATGCTGTACACCGCCAAGGGCACGGCCTCGCTGCTGGTGCCGCTGTCCAGCGTGCTGGCCACGGCCACCGGCAGCTGGCACACGGTGTTCATCGTCGCCAGCGTGATGAATGCGGTGGCGGCGCTGATGGCCTGGTTCGTGTTGCGGCCGATGCGGCGCAAGCAGATGGAACAGTCTGCGCTGCAAACCGGCTGAACGGACGTCAACGAGCCCCGTTCGCCCTGAGCAGGGACTGAGCCTGTCGAAGGCCCGACCCTTCGACAAGCTCAGGGCGAACGGATCGGCTCAGATCTTGCCGCTGTGACGAAGGCGGCTGAGCGTCTCTGCCGACAGGTTCAGGTAGGACGCCAGCTCCTTCTGCGGGATCCGGTCCACCAGGGCCGGATGCTTGCGCAAGAAGCGATGCACCCGCCCCGGGGCATCGAGCAAGTGCAGCGTGATCGTGTGCGCCATGATCTCGCTCATCACCTTCATCACGTTGTACTCGAAGTCCTGCTTGGCCTTCGCACGTGATTCGAGGAACGCGGCCCACTCCTTCATCGGCATGCTCGCCACGCGCGCCTTGGTGACGCAGACGATGCCGTAGGGCGTGGGCGTGCCAAGCCGCCACGCGGCGTAGCTGGTCTCCATGTCGCCCTCGTCGGCGAAGCGCAGGATCATCTCCTTGCCTTCCTGGTTCGAGACCACGCGCTTCAGGATGCCGTCCAGGATGAAGTACTGGACCATGTCGCGCACGCCCTGGTGCAGCAGGAAATCGCCCTTGTGGCCGTCGACGACGGTGAGATGCGTTTCCAGTTCGGCGCGGTCGTCGTCGCCGAGACCTTCGAGGACGACGTTCCGCTTGAGCTGCACGCGGATCACGTTGCGCTCGGGGTGATTCACGAGAAATGTCATCGCAGCCTTCGGGCTCTTTTCAGGAATCTTGACCGCAGTCAACGGTGCATCGAGGAGGCCCCAATCATAGTCGTGGCTCGCATTCGAGATTCACCCCTCACCGAGCCCAATAAAAGGAGAGACATGTCTTCCGTCATCGAAACCCGACCGGCATCCAGCAAGAAAACCGATGCCGGCGTCCTCTCCGACAGCGCGCTCGTGGAAAACCCTCAGACCGACGGTTTCCACCTCGTCATCGACGCACTGAAGCACAACGACATCGACACCATCTTCGGCCTGGTCGGCATCCCGATCACCGACCTGGCGCGCCTGGCACAGGCCGAGGGCATGCGTTTCATCGGTTTCCGGCACGAGCAGAACGCCGGCAACGCCGCGGCCATCGCCGGCTACATCACGCAGAAGCCCGGCATCTGCCTGACGGTGTCGGCCCCGGGTTTCCTGAACGGCCTGACGGCGCTCGCCAATGCGACGACCAACTGCTTTCCGATGATCCTGATCAGCGGTTCCAGCGAACGCGAGATCGTCGACCTGCAGCAAGGCGACTACGAAGAGATGGACCAGCTGAACGCCGCCAAGCCGTACGCCAAGGCGGCCTACCGCGTGCTGCATGCCGAAGACATCGGCATCGCCGTGGCACGCGCGATCCGCGCGGCCGTGTCGGGCCGCCCGGGCGGTGTCTACCTGGACCTGCCGGCCAAGCTGCTGGCGCAGACGATGGACGCGGTGCAAGGCCGCAAGTCGCTGGTGCGCGTGATCGATGCAGCGCCGCGCCAGCTGCCGGCACCCGACTCGGTGCAGCGCGCGCTGGACGTGCTGAAGGGCGCGAAGCGGCCGCTGATCCTGCTCGGCAAGGGCGCGGCCTACGCGCAGGCCGATGCCGACATCCGCGCCTTCGTCGAGAAGACCGGCATCCCCTACTTGCCGATGTCGATGGCCAAGGGCCTGCTGCCCGACACGCATGCGCAGTCGGCCTCCGCGGCGCGCTCGTTCGTGCTGGCCGAGGCCGACGTGGTGGTGCTGGTCGGCGCGCGCCTGAACTGGCTGCTGTCGCACGGCAAGGGCAAGACCTGGGGCGCGCCGCTGGCCAAGCAGTTCATCCAGGTCGACATCTCGCCGACCGAGATCGACAGCAACGTGGCCATCGCAGCCCCGGTGATCGGCGACATCGGCTCCTGCGTGTCGGCGCTGCTGGCGGGCCTGGGTCCGAACTTCCCGAAGCCGTCGGCCGAATGGATCGGCGCGATCGCCGAGCGCAAGGACAAGAACCTGTCCAAGATGGCCGCGACGCTGGCGCAGAACCCGTCGCCGATGAACTTCCACAGCGCGCTGCGTTCGATCCGCGACGTGCTGAAGCTGCACCCGGACATCAACCTGGTCAACGAGGGCGCCAACACGCTCGACTACGCGCGCAGCATCATCGACCAGTACCAGCCGCGCAAGCGCTTCGATTCCGGCACCTGGGGGATCATGGGCATCGGCATGGGCTATGCGATCGGCGCGGCCGTCGTCAGCGGCAAGCCGGTGGTCGCGATCGAAGGCGACAGCGCCTTCGGCTTCAGCGGCATGGAGCTGGAAACCATCTGCCGCTACCAGCTGCCGGTGTGCACCGTGATCTTCAACAACAACGGCGTCTACCGCGGCACCGACGTGAACCCGACCGGCGGCAAGGACGTCGCGCCCACGGTGTTCGTCAAGGGCGCGCGCTACGACAAGATGATCGAGGCCTTCGGCGGCATCGGCTTCAACGCCACCACCCCCGAGGAACTGGCCAGTGCGCTGACCGAGGCCATCGCCTCCGGCAAGCCGACCGTCATSAACGCCGTCATCGATGAGACGGCGGGCACCGAGAGCGGCCGCTTGACGAACCTGAATCCCCAGAGCGCAGCCAAGAAGTAATCGCAGAGTCCACCAGGAGCAACGACCACATGAGCACCAAATCCCTGCCGCTTGCCGGCATCAAGATCATCGACTTCACCCACGTGCAGGCCGGTCCCGCCTGCACCCAGCTGCTGGCCTGGTTCGGCGCCGACGTGATCAAGGTCGAGCGCCCCGGCTCCGGCGACGTGACGCGCAGCCAGCTGCGCGACATCCCCGACGTCGACGCGCTGTACTTCACGATGCTCAACAGCAACAAGCGTTCGTTGACGCTGGACACCAAGACGCCCGAGGGCAAGCAGGTGCTGGAGACGCTGATCCGCCAGAGCGACGTGCTGGTCGAGAACTTCGGCCCCGGCGCGCTCGACCGCATGGGCTTCACCTGGGAACGCATCAGCGAGCTGAACCCGAAGATGATCGTCGCGTCGGTCAAGGGCTTCAGCGACGGCCACCACTACGATGACCTGAAGGTCTACGAGAACGTCGCGCAGTGCGCCGGCGGCGCGGCCTCGACCACCGGCTTCTGGGACGGCCCGCCCACCGTCAGCGCCGCCGCGCTCGGCGACAGCAACACCGGCATGCACCTGGCGATCGGCATCCTGACGGCCATCATCGGCCGCCAGCAGACCGGCCGCGGCCAGCGCGTCGCGGTGTCGATGCAGGACAGCGTGCTGAACCTGTGCCGCGTCAAGCTGCGCGACCAGCAGCGCCTGGACCGCCTGGGCTTCCTCGAGGAGTACCCACAATACCCGCACGGCACCTTCAGCGACGTGGTGCCGCGCGGCGGCAACGCCGGCGGCGGCGGCCAGCCGGGCTGGGTGCTCAAGTGCAAGGGCTGGGAGACCGACCCGAACGCCTACATCTACTTCACGATCCAGGGCCATGCCTGGGAACCGATCTGCAAGGCGATCGGCAAGCCGGAATGGATCACCGACCCCAACTACATGACGGCCAAGGCGCGCCAGCCGCACATCACCGAGATCTTCGCCACCATCGAGACCTGGCTGGCCGACAAGACCAAGTTCGAGGCGGTCGACATCCTGCGCAAGTTCGACATCCCGTGCGCGCCGGTGCTGACGATGAAGGAGCTGGCCAACGACCCGTCTCTGCGCGCGAGCGGCACCATCACCGAGGTGCCGCACAAGGAGCGCGGCACCTACCTGACGGTGGGCAGCCCGATCAAGTTCTCCGACATGAAGCCGACGATCACCGCATCGCCGCTGCTGGGCGAGCACACCGACGAGGTGCTGGCGGGCCTGGGCTACAGCGGATCGCAGATCAAGGAACTGCGCGCCGCGAAGGCGGTGTGAACGCCATGGCCGCCGTCGATTTCGAGCAACTGGTGGGCGCCATCGGCGATGCGATCGTCGTGACCGACGCCGCCGGCGCGATCACGTTGTGGAACCCGGCGTGCGAGCGCATGTTCGGCTTCACGCAGGCCGAGGCCCTGGGGCAGTCGCTCGACCTGATCATTCCCGAGCGGCTGCGCAAGCGCCACTGGGAGGGCTACGAGAAGACGATGCACACGGGCATCACCAAGTACGGCACCGACCTGCTGAAGGTGCCGGCGGTGGACAAGGACGGGCGCGCGATGTCGATCGCCTTCACGGTGGCGATGCTGCGCTCGGCCGACGGAAAACCCACCGCGATCGCGGCCGTGATCCGGGATGAGACCATACGCTTCAACGAGGAACGCGGGCTGCGCAAGCGGCTCGCCGAACTCGAAGCGCGGACGTCATCGACCGACATCTCGGCCTGAAGAGAAGAGCTGCGCGCCACAACAGGAGACATGGTTCCATGAGCAAGGCACTGGACGGGGTCCGCGTCCTCGACTTCACGCACGTGCAGTCGGGCCCCACCTGCACCCAGCTGTTGGCCTGGTTCGGCGCCGACGTGATCAAGGTCGAGCGCGCCGGCGAAGGCGATGCGACGCGCGGCCAGCTGCGCGACATCCCCGGCGTCGACAGCCTCTACTTCACGATGCTCAACCACAACAAGCGCTCGATCACGCTGGACACCAAGACGGCCAAGGGCCGCCAGGTGCTGGACACGCTGATCAAGAAATGCGACGTGCTGGTCGAGAACTTCGCGCCCGGCGCGCTCGAGCGCATGGGCGTCACCTGGGCCCACATCCAGAAGCTGAACCCGCGCATGATCGTCGCGTCGGTCAAGGGCTTCGGGCCCGGCAAGTACGCCGAGTGCAAGGTCTACGAGAACGTCGCGCAATGCGCCGGCGGCGCCGCATCGACCACCGGCTTCGACGACGGCCCGCCGGTCGTCACCGGCGCGCAGATCGGCGACAGCGGCACCGGGCTGCACCTGGCGCTGGGCATCCTGGCCGCGCTGTACCAGCGCAACAGCACCGGCCGCGGCCAGCAGGTGCTGGCGCCGATGCAGGACGCGGTGCTGAACCTGTGCCGCGTGAAGCTGCGCGACCAGCAGCGCCTGGAGCGTGCCGGCGTGCTGCAGGAGTACCCGCAGTACCCCGACAGCAAGTTCGGCGATGCGGTGCCGCGCGCAGGCAACGCGTCGGGCGGCGGCCAGCCGGGCTCGATCCTGAAATGCAAGGGCTGGGAGACCGACCCGAACGCCTACATCTACTTCATCACGCAGGCGGCGGTGTGGCCGGCGGTGTGCAAGGTGATCGGCGAGCCCAGCTGGATCGACGACCCGGCGTATGCGACGCCGCAGGCGCGGCTGCTCCACCTGAAGCCGATCTTCAAGCGCATCGAGCAGTGGACGATGACGCTGGACAAGTACGAGGCGATGGACATCCTGAACCAGTACGACATCCCGTGCGGCCCGATCCTGTCGATGAAGGAGATCGCCGCCGACGAATCGCTGCGCAAGAGCGGCACCATCGTCGAGGTCGACCATCCCGAGCGCGGGAAGTACCTGACGGTGGGCAACCCGATCAAGATGTCGGACAGCTCGACCGAGGTGACGCGCTCGCCGCTGCTGGGCGAGCACACCGACGAAGTGCTGCGCGAGCTGGGCTACAGCGCCGACGACGTCGCGATGCTGCGCGCGGAGCGCGTCATCTGAGGCCGTGGGTCCGCGATCCATAACCGATCGCAAATGCATTCAATAAAATAGTTTGACTATCAATTATTGATCGCAGAATCTAGATTCTCATCATGCCGACATTCTTTTTCGAGGAGCTCGCCATGATCGACGAATTGCCCATCCAGTACCGCCACGATGAAATGGAACTCAACGCGTACAACGCGGCGTTCTACGACCTCGGTTTCCGCTGGTATTGGGATCGCGACACCTACCTGGAATTGATCAGCCGCAACGAGAATGCCGGCGACCAGATCCAGCATTACCTGCGCACGCAGCAGCCGCACCTGCTGACGGCCTATGACGAGCCGTTCCTGATCGAGCTGATCCAGCAGAAGAAGACCGAGCACCGCAAGCGTGGCACCGTGCCGCAATCGGCCCGCCCCTGCCATTTCGACTGGGCGCGTGCGCTCGACGGCGAACTCGGCGCCTGAGGCCCGCGGCCAACGGAAACCGTCATGAACATCCATGAATTCCAGGGCAAGGCGATATTGCGGAAATACGGTGCGGCCACGCCGCGCGGGTTTCCCTGCCAATCCCCCGACGAAGCCGTCGAGGTGGCGCGCCGGCTCGGCGGAAAATCCTGGATGGTGAAGGCGCAGATCCATGCCGGCGGGCGTTCGAAAGCCGGCGGCGTGAAACTCGCCAAATCGCTTTCCGAAGTTCACCGGCATGCCGCCGACATGCTCGACACGACCCTGGTGACGCCGCACACCGGCCCGGCCGGCCGCGTCGTCAGGCGACTGCTGGTGGAGCAAGGGGCGGAGATCCGCAAGGCGTTCCAGGTGAAGCTGATGGTCGACCGCAGGTCGCAGCGCGTCGCGCTGTCGGCCTGTGGCCAGGGCGGCACGGGCGGTACCCACCAGGTGCTGATCGACCCAGGCACCGGCCTGAAGACGGCCGAGGCCGACGACATCGCGCGCCGCCTCGGCATCCCGGAAAAGGCCATCCCCGAGGCACGCGATTTCCTGCGCAACCTCTACCGCGCATTCGACGAACGCGATGCCTCGCGCGCCGAGATCGATCCGCTGGTGCTGACCACCGACGGCCGCGTGCTCGCGCTCGACGCCAGTTTTCGCTTCGATCCGAACGCCCTCTTCCGCCAGCCCGAGATCGCCGCGATGCGCGAATCCGGCGACGCCGACGCGGGCGAGCTGCCGGACGGCGGCTGCGCGAAGTTCGACCTCGCCGGCATCCCGCTGTACGGCAACATCGGCTGCCTGGTCAACGGCCGCGGCCTTGCGATGGCCACGCTGGACGTCATCAAGCTGTACGGCGGCACGCCCGCCACCTTCCTCGACGTCGGCAGCCGCGCGACGGCGGCCAAGGTGGCGCAGGCCTTGAAACCGATGCTGCGCAACCCGGACCTGCAGGTCGTGCTGGTCAACGTGTTCGGCGGCCTGGTGCGCTGCGACGTGATCGCGCACGGCGTGATCGAGGCCGCGCGGCATGCCCGCCCCGGCGTGCCGCTGGTGGTGCGCATGCAGGGCACGCACGAGGAACTGGGCCGCACGCTGCTCGCGCAGTCGGGCCTGCCCGTCATCGGCGCCATCAGCCTGGCCGATGCCGCCGGCAAGGCCGTGGTCGCCGCCGCGTCGGCCGCCTTGCGTCGGCATTGACATGGCCATCCTCGTCGACCGCCACAGCCGCGTCATCACGCAGGGCCTGACCGGCCGGGCCGGGCAGTTCCACACCGCCGCCTGCCTCGACCATGCGCACGGCGCCCAGTGCTTCGTCGGCGGCGTGAACCCGCGCAAGGCCGGCGAGACCTGCGTCGGGCTGCCGGTGTTCGGCAGCGTGCGCGAGGCCCGGCGGCACACCGGCGCCACCGTGTCGGTGATCTACGTGCCGCCGGCTTTCGCCGCGGCCGCCATCGACGAGGCGGTGGACGCCGGCATCGAGCTCGTCGTCTGCATCACCCAGGGCATCCCGGTGCGCGACATGATCCGCACCCGCCACCGCATGCAGGGCAGCCCGACGGCGCTGCTCGGCCCGAGCAGCCCGGGGGTGATCACGCCGGGCGAGCTCAAGGTCGGCATCATGCCGGGACCGATCCACCGGCCCGGCCGCATCGGCGTGCTGTCGAGTTCGGGCGCGCTGACCTACGAAGCGGTGAGCCAGCTCGGCGCGGCCGGGCTCGGGCAGTCCACCGTCGTCGGCCTGGGCAGCGACCCGGTCGGCGGCCTCACGCACATCGACGTGCTGAAGATGTTCAATGACGATCCCGACACCGACGCGGTGCTGGTGGTCGGCGAGATCGGCGGCGATGCCGAGGAGCAGTGCGCGCACTGGGTGCACGAGCACATGCGCAAGCCGGTGATCGGCTTCATCGCCGGCGTCACTGCCCCCGCCGGCCGCGGCAGCGTCACCGCCAACGCCAAGCTCTCGGTGCTGGCGCAGTGCGGCATCCGCGTCGCGCGCCACCCGGGCGACGTCGGCACCCTGCTCGCCCGCGTGGCGAGTCCCGAATGCCTGAGCCTCGACTGAACGACATGCAACAACACTGGGTCCGCTTCGAACACGCCGGCAGGCTGCGCTTCGGCACGCTGCAGGGCGATCGCGTGCACGAGCACGAGGGCGACATGTTCGGCCACTCGGCCGCCACCGGCGCCACCTGGCCGTGGTCGGACGTCGACCTGCGCGCGCCGGTCCAGCCGACCAAGGTGATCGCGCTGTGGAACAACTTCCACGCACTCGGCGAGAAACTCAAGCTGCCGGTGCCGGCCGAGCCGCTGTACCTGCTGAAGGCGCCGAACTCGTGGTTCCACCACCGCGGCGCGATCCGCAAGCCGCTGTGCGACGGCAAGGTGGTGTTCGAGGGCGAGCTCGGCATCGTGATCGGCAAGACCAGCACCGCGGTGCCGCTCGAGCGGGCGCTGGAGCATGTCTTCGGCTACACCTGCGCCAACGACGTGACGGTGGCCGACATCCTGAACCGCGACGCGTCGTTCGCGCAATGGGTGCGGGCCAAGGGCTTCGACACCTTCTGCCCGATGGGCCCGGTGGTGGCCACCGGCCTCGACCCGGCGACGCTGTCGGTGCGCACCTGGCTGAACGGCGAGCTGCGCCAGGACTACCCGATCAGCGACATGCGCTTCCCGGTGCAGCAGTTGGTCAGCCTGATCTCGCACGACATGACGCTGCACCCCGGCGACGTGATCCTGTGCGGCACCTCGATCGGCGTCGGCTCGATGAAGCCGGGCAGCACGGTCGAGGTCGAGATCGGCGGCATCGGCAGGCTCAGCAACCGGTACGACTGATCAAACCACTGGAGAATCCCATGAAGATTGCAGTCATCGGAGCAGGCGCCATCGGCGGCCTGGTCGGCGCCAAGCTCGCACTGGCCGGCGAAGACGTGACCTTCATCGTGCGCGGTGCCAACCTCGACGCGATCCGCAGCAACGGCATCAAGCTGACCGCCCCGGACGCGTGGCACCACGTGACGCGCAACGTCAGCGCCACCGACAACTACGGGCAGGCCGGCCCGCAGGACATGGTGATCCTCGCGATGAAGGCGCACCAGGTCGAGGCGGTGGCGCCCGAGGTGCACAAGCTGTTCGGCCCGCAGACCGTGGTCGTCACGATGCAGAACGGCATCCCGTACTGGTATTTCCACAAGCACGGCGGCCCGCTCGAAGGCAGCCGCGTGCGCAGCGTCGACCCGCAGGGCACGCTGGCCGACCTGATCCCGGCCGACCGCGTGATCGGCTGCGTGGTCTACCCGGCGTCCGAGCTGGTCGCACCGGGCTTCGTCAAGCACATCGAGGGCGAGCGGCTGCCGGTCGGCGAGCTGGACGGCTCGAGCAGCGAGCGCGTCAACAAGGTGTCGGCCTGCTTCGGCAACGCCGGCTTCAAGGCGCCGGTGCTGGAGGACGTGCGCGCCGAGATCTGGCTCAAGCTGTGGGGCAACCTGACCTTCAACCCGATCAGCAGCCTGTCGCATTCGACGCTGGTCGACATCTGCCAGTACCCGCCGTCGCGCGACCTGGCCGCCGCGATGATGCGCGAGGCGCAGGCGGTGGCGCACAAGCTGGGCATCGAGTTCCGCGTGTCGCTCGAGAAGCGCATCGCCGGCGCCGAGAAGGTCGGCAAGCACAAGACCTCGATGCTGCAGGACGTGGAGGCCGGGCGCGCGCCGGAGATCGACGCGCTGGTCGGCGCGGTGGTCGAGCTGGCGCGCCTGACCGACACCCCGACGCCGCACATCGACACCGTGTACTCGCTGGTCAAGCTGCTCGCCCGCACGATGCAGGACCAGCGCGGCCAGGTGCGGCTGCACGAGATGGCACAGGCCTGAGCCATGAAACGCTCGCGCAGCGCCAAGATCGTCGCCACCCTCGGCCCCGCCACCGCCGACGCACCGGGCATCCGCGCGCTGTTCGAGCGCGGCGTCGACGTGTTCCGCCTCAACTTCAGCCACGGCACGCAGGCCGACCATGCACGGCGGCTGGAGATGATCCGCGCACTGGAGAAAGAGGTCGGCCGGCCGATCGGCGTGCTGCTCGACCTGCAGGGGCCGAAGCTGCGCCTGGGCAGCTTCGACGGCGGCCGCGCGCAGCTGGCGGCCGGAACGCGCTTCCGTCTCGACATGGACAAGACGCCGGGCGACGCGACGCGCGCGCCGCTGCCGCACCCGGAGATCTTCGCGGCGCTGCAGGCCGGCACCGAGCTGCTGCTGGACGACGGCAAGCTGCGGCTGCGCGTCGACCGGCATGGAGCGGATTTCGCCGAGACCACCGTGCTGGTGGGCGGGCCGGTCTCGGACCGCAAGGGCGTCAACGTGCCGAGCGTGCTGCTGCCGATCTCGCCGCTGACGCCGAAGGACCGCGACGACCTGGCGTTCGGCCTCGCGATGGGCGTCGACTGGGTCGCGCTGTCGTTCGTGCAGCGGCCGCAGGACATCACCGAGGCGCGCGCGCTGGTCGGCGACCGYGCGTGGATCATGGCCAAGCTGGAGAAGCCGGCCGCCATCGAGCACCTGGACGAGATCGTCCGGCTGTGCGACGGCATCATGGTCGCGCGCGGCGACCTCGGCGTCGAGCTGCCGCCCGAGCAGGTGCCGGAGCTGCAGCGGATGATCGTCGCGTCGTGCCGCCGCCAGGGCAAGCCGGTGGTGGTGGCCACGCAGATGCTGGAGTCGATGATTTCGTCGCCGGTGCCGACGCGGGCCGAGGTGTCCGACGTCGCGACCGCGATCTACGACGGGGTCGACGCGGTGATGCTGTCCGCGGAGTCGGCCTCGGGCAAGCACCCGCTGGAGGCGGTGGCGATGATGGACCGCATCGTCGTGCAGGCCGAGGGCGGCGCGTCGTATCGCCAGGGCATCGATGCGACGCACACGCCGGCGCAGTCGACCACGGCCGATGCGGTGTGCGCCGCGCTGCGCCAGGTGGCCGCCCTGCTCTCGCCGGCCGTCACCGTGACCTACACCTCGTCGGGCTTCACCAGCCTGCGCGCCGCGCGCGAGCGGCCGGCGGTGCCGATGATCCTGAGCCTGACGCCGGACATCGTCACCGCGCGTCGGCTGGCGATGGCCTGGGGCGTGCACGCGGTGCGCATCGACGGCGTGAGCGACGTCGACCAGATGATCGCGCGCGCGACGGCGGCGGCGCGCAGCGAGGGCTTTGCGCAACCCGGCGATGACGTGGTCGTGGTGGCGGGCCTGCCGTTCGGCCAGTCGGGCACCACCAACCTGCTGCACGTTGCACGCATCGCGGCCGACGGATGAAGAATGCGACGCTGCGCCAGCTGAAGGTGTTCGAATCGGTCGCACGGCTGCTGAGTTTCTCGCGCGCGGCGGAGGAGCTGCACCTGACGCAGCCCGCGGTGTCGACGCAGGTGGGCAAGCTGGAAGAGCATGCCGGCAACGCGCTGTTCGAGCAGTTCGGCAAGAAGATCTACCTGACGCCCGCCGGCAGCGAGCTGCTGCAGATCAGCCGCGGCATCATCCAGCAGTTCGAGGCGGCCGAGTACGCGATGACGCAGTTCCGCGGCGTGTCGGGCGGCAAGCTGAACGTCGGCGTGATCAGCGCCGGGGACTACTTCTTCCCGCGGCTGCTGGTGGAGTTTGCCGGCCGCCACAGCGGCGTGACGCTGAACTTCACGGTGCACAACCGCGAAGGCCTGCTGACCCACATCGCCGACAACCTGACCGACCTGGCCATCATGGTGCGGCCGCCGGTCGACCTGGACACGGTGCACGAGGCCTTCGCGCCGCACCCCTACGTCATCGTCGCGGCGCCGAGCCACCCGCTGGTCGGCGTGAAGCAGATCGCCCGCGACGCGCTGATGCGCGAGAACTTCGTGGTGCGCGAGAAGGGCTCGGACACCTGGCACTCGATGGAAGAAGGTTTCGGCGGCGACCTGGGCGAACTGCACGTGGCGATGGAGATCCGCAGCACCGAGACCATCAAGCAGGCGGTGATCGCCGGCATGGGCATCAGCTTCCTGTCGGCGCACACCATCAGCCAGGAGCTGAAGGGCGGCAGCCTGCGGGTGCTCGACGTCGAGGGCTTCCCGCTGATGCTGAACTGGTACGTGGTGCAGCGGCGCAACAAGCGGCTGCCACCGGTGGCGCAGGCCTTCAAGGACTTCCTGCTGCGCGACGGGGCGCCGTTGATCTCGCAGATCGTGCCGGCGCACGCCTKAATGAAAAAAAAGCGGCCCCGGGAAGGGGCCGCTTTCTTGGGAATCTTGTCGGATCAGCCGCGGCTGAATGCAGCGCGCAGGGCCTTGACGAAGATCACGATGGGCATCGCGGCGATCAGGTCACGCACGGTTTCTTCGGTGCGCAGCGCGTCGATCGACTTCGAGGTGATGGCTTGGTTGTTCATGGGGTGCTCCGGGTCGTTTGATGATCGAAGCACCAATTATAGGGTTTACCCTAAACCCCTTTCAAGCGCACATTTCACGATACCGGTTGCCCGATCTCGTGGTTCGCCAGCGTCTCCAGCGCCTTCACCATCGCCGAGTGGTCCCAGGCCTTGCCGCCATGCGCCGCGCATGAATTGAACAGCTCCTGCGCGGTGGCGGTGTTGGGCAGCGAAACGCCGAGCGCGCGCGCGGTGCCGAGCGCCAGGTTCAGGTCCTTCTGATGCAGCTCGATGCGAAAGCCCGGGTCGAAGCTGCGCTTGACCATGCGGTCGCCATGCACCTCGAGGATCTTCGACGACGCGAAGCCGCCCATCAGCGCCTCGCGCACGCGCGCCGGGTCGGCACCGGCCCGCGACGCCAGCAGCAGCGCCTCGCCGACCGCCTCGATCGTCAGCGCGACGATGATCTGGTTGGCCACCTTCGCGGTCTGGCCGTCGCCGTTGCCGCCGACGCGCGTGATGTTCTTGCCCATCAGCTCGAACAGCGGCTTGACGCGGTCGAAGGTGGCCTGCGCACCGCCGACCATGATGGACAGCGTGGCGTTCTTCGCGCCCACCTCGCCGCCCGACACCGGCGCGTCCAGGTACTCGCAGCCGGCCGCCTTGATCCTCTGCGCGAAGTCCTTGGTGGCGATCGGCGAGATCGAGCTCATGTCGACGACGATCTTGCCCTTCGACAGCCCGGCGGCCACGCCGCTCTCGTCGAACAGCACCTTCTCGACGTCCGGCGTGTCCGGCACCATGATGAAGACGATATCGGCCCGCTCGGCCACGCCGCGCGAGGTCAGGCAGATCGTCGCCGACGACTCCGCCAGCGCCGGCGGCAGCTTGCCGATCGTGTGCACGAAGAGCTGGTGGCCGGCGCGGATCAGGTGGCCGGCCATCGGCGCGCCCATGATGCCCAGGCCGATGAAGCCGAGCTTGAGGGGATGAGAGGTCATGCGGAAGCTCCTGCAGGAAGGGAATCAGATCGCCAGGCGCTGGAGCCAGTCCAGGCCCGCCTCGGTGGTGGTGGCCGGCTTGTATTCGCAGCCCACCCAGCCGCGGTAGCCGATGCGGTCGAGGTGGGCCAGCAGGTAGCCGTAGTTGATCTCGCCGGTGCCGGGCTCGTGGCGGCCCGGGTTGTCGGCCAGCTGGACATGGCCGATGCGCGGCAGGCAGCGCGCCAGCGTCGCGGCCAGCTCGCCCTCGGTGCGCTGCGCGTGGTAGATGTCGTACTGCAGCAGCACGTTGTCGGCCCCGACCTCGTCCATCACCTCCAGCGCCTGCTGCGTGCGGCTCAGGTGGAAGCCGGGGATGTCGAGCACGTTGATCGGCTCGATCAGCAGCGTGAGGCCGGCGCGCTTGAGCACCGGCGCGGCGAAGCGCAGGTTGTCGACGAAGGTGCGCTGCACCAGGCCGCTCGCGAAGTTGCCCGGTACCTTGCCGGCCAGGCAGTTGACCTGGCGCACGCCGAGCGCCGTCGCATACTCGATCGCGCGCGTGACGCCGAGCTGGAACTCGGCCACGCGGTCGGGCAGGCAGGCGATGCCGCGCTCGCCGGCATCCCAGTTGCCGGCCGGCAGGTTGTGCAGCACCAGCTCCAGCCCGTTGGCGTCGAGCCGGGCCTTGATCTCCTCGGCCGGCCAGGCGTAGGGGAACAGGAACTCCACCGCCTTGAAGCCCGCCTTGGCGGCGCGCTCGAAACGGTCGAGGAACGGGACTTCGTTGAACAGCATCGTCAGGTTGGCGGCGAAGCGTGGCATGGCGTGTCCTCGGGGTCAGTCGAGCAGGCCGGCGGTCTCGAGACCTTCCTGGCCCTGCGGGTGGCGGCAGTCGATGGGCTCGAACTCGTTGATCTTGTCGATCTCGGTGCCCATCGCGATGTTGGTCACGCGTTCGAGGATGCATTCGACGACCACCGGCACGCGGTGCGTCGCGGCCATCGCCTGCGCGGTGCGCAAGGCCTCCTGGATCTTCTCGGGATCGGTCACGCGCAGCGCCTTGCAGCCCAGGCCTTCGACCACCGCCACGTGGTCGACGCCGTAGCCGCGCAGCGCGCCGTCGCTTTCCGGCATGTTCTGGTTCTCGAACGACAGCTGCACGCAGAAATCCATGTCGAAGCCGCGCTGCGCCTGGCGGATCAGCCCGAGGTAGGCGTTGTTCACCAGCACCTGCACGTAGGGCAGGCGGAACTGCGCCCCCACCGCCAGCTCCTCGATCAGGAACTGGAAGTCGTAGTCGCCGGCCAGGCCGACCACGGTGCGCGTCGGGTCGGCGGCCACCACGCCCAGCGCCGCCGGCACCGTCCAGCCCAGCGGGCCGGCCTGCCCGCAGTTGATCCACTGGCGTGGGCCGTAGACGTGCAGGAACTGCGCGCCGGCGATCTGCGACAGCCCGATGGTGCTGACGTAGATGGTGTCGCGGCCGAACACCTTGTTCATCTCTTCGTAGACGCGCATCGGCTTCATCGGCACCTGCTCGAAGTGCGACTGGCGCAGCATCAGGCGCTTGCGCTGGGCGCAGCGCGACGCCCACTCGCGGTAGTCGCGCAGCGTGCCGGCGGCCCGGCGCTCGCGGGCCACCTCGATGAACAGCGCCAGCGCGGCGCGCGCATCGGAGACGATGCCGTAGTCGGGCGCGAAGACGCGGCCGATCTGCGTCGGCTCGATGTCGACGTGGACGAACTTGCGGCCCTTGCAATAGACCTCGGTCGAGCCGGTGTGGCGGTTCGCCCAGCGGTTGCCGATGCCCAGCACGAAATCGCTGGCGAGCAGCGTCGCGTTGCCGTAGCGGTGGCTGGTCTGCAGCCCGCACATGCCGGCCATCAGCGCATGGTCGTCGGGGATGGTGCCCCAGCCCATCAGCGTGGGGATCACCGGCACGCCGACCAGTTCGGCAAACTCCACCAGCTGAGCGCTGGCGTCGGCGTTGATGATGCCGCCGCCGGCCACGATCAGCGGCTTGTCGGCGGCCAGCAGCATGTCGAGCGCCTTCTCGACCTGGGCGCGCGTCGCGGCCGGCTTGTAGACCGGCAGCGGCGAGTAGGTGTCGATGTCGAACTCGATCTCGGCCATCTGCACGTCGAACGGCAGGTCGATCAGCACCGGGCCCGGGCGACCCGAGCGCATCAGGTGGAAGGCCTGCTGGAAGGCGCGCGGCACCTGGGCCGGCTCGCGCACCGTGACCGACCACTTGGTGACCGGCTTCGAGATGGACTCGATGTCCACCGCCTGGAAGTCTTCCTTGTAGAGCCGTGCGCGCGGCGCCTGGCCGGTGATGCACAGGATCGGGATGCTGTCGGCCTGCGCCGAATACAGCCCGGTGATCATGTCGGTGCCGGCCGGGCCCGAGGTGCCGATGCACACGCCGATGTTGCCGGCGCGGGCCCGGGTGTAGCCCTCGGCCATGTGGGAGGCGCCCTCGACGTGGCGCGCCAGCACGTGGGCGATGCTGCCGCGTTCGCGCAGCGCGGCGTACAGCGGGTTGATGGCCGCTCCCGGGATGCCGAAGGCCTGCGAGATGCCTTCCTTCTCCATCACCAGCACCGCGGCCATCGCCGCTCTCATCTTCGCCATGGGGGTCTCCTTGTCTTGTGGGGCGGATGCTCGCCGCCGCGCCGCACTGCGTGAAGCCAAGTGAGGGGATATGTGATATTCCGCGTCGGAATGCCGCCGCGTGTTGGCCCTACAGTCGGCCGATGGACCGATTGCAGGGGTTGCAGCTCTTCATCCGCGTGGTCGAGACCGGCTCGTTCAGCAAGGCCTCGGCCGACCTCGGCATCACGCAGCCGACCGCCACCAAGCACGTGGCCGCGCTCGAGCAGCGGCTGGGCGCGCGCCTGTTCCACCGCAGCACGCGCGGCGTGACGCCGACCGAGATCGGCTCGCTGTACTACCAGAAGTGCCTGGTGATCACGCGCGAGCTGGAGGAGGCCGACAACCTGGCGAGCCTGCAGCAGTCGGGCATCCGCGGCCAGCTGCGGCTGAGCACCTCGGTGGCCTTCGGCCGGCGCGTGCTGGTGCCGCTGATGATCGACTTCATGCGCGAGCATCCGGAGTTGCAGGTCGACCTGAGCTTCGACGACCGCTACGTCAACCTGGTGGAGCAAGGCGTCGACGTCGCGATCCRCATGGGGCAACTGGCCGATTCATCGCTGGGCGCGAGCTGGCTGGGCGTGAACCCGTGGGTGGTCGTGGCCTCGCCCGGCTACCTGGACGCGCACGGCACGCCGGCCCATCCCGGCGAGATGGCCACGCACGCGGCGCTGATCTACAGCACCGTGCAGGGCGATGAACGCTGGCGCTTCGTCGGCCCTGATGGCGAGGCGCTGCAGGTGCCGGTGCAGGGGCCGCTGCGCTCGAACAACCTGTCGGCCCTGCTGGCGGCCGCGCGTGCCGGCCTGGGCGTGGCCGCCCTGCCCTGCTATGTGGCGCATGCGTCGGTGAGCGCCGGCGCGGTGCGGCCGGTGCTGGCGGCATGGACCTTGCCCTCGCAGGAGATCCACGCGGTGTTCCCGTCGCCGCGGCTGGTGCCCGGCAAGGTGAGCGCGCTGATCGGCTGGCTGCGCGGGCACTTCGACGACCAGTGGTGGACACGCGCGCCTTAGCATGCGTGCCGTCTGCGATTGAATCAACTTCCAGGAGGTTTGCGATGCGCGCTTGTGCCCTGTTCCTGTCATGGATCGTCATCGCGTGCCCGGTGCATGCCGACACGCTGAAGGTGCTGACCGCCGGCGCCTTCAAGCAGGTGGTGCTGGCGATGGTGCCGCCCTTCGAGGCGAGCACCGGCCACAGCGTCACCGTGGTCAACGACACCGCCGGCGCGGTCGCGAAACGCGTGGCCGACGGCGAGGCCTTCGACGTGCTGGTGCTGACGCCGGCCGGGCTGCAGGCGCTGGCCAAGGACGGCAAGGTGTCGTCCGACAGCGTGGCGACGCTGGCCCGCGTGGCGATCGGCGTGGCGGTGAAGGCCGGTGCGCCGAAGCCGGCGATCGGCACGGTCGACGAATTCAAGCGGGCGCTGGTGGATGCGCGCAAGGTGGCCTACATCGACCCGGCGTCCGGCGGCTCCAGCGGCATCTACCTGGACGGGCTGTTCACGCGCCTGGGCCTTGCCGACGCGGTGCATGCGAAGGCAGTGCTGGTCGCGGGCGGGCTGGTGGCCGAGCGGCTGGTGACGGGCGAGGCGGACATCGCGATCCACCAGGTCAGCGAGATCCTGCCGGTGGCCGGCGTCGACCTGGTCGGCCTGCTGCCCGAGGCGGTCCAGAACTACACGACGTACGCGGCGGCGGTGGGCAGCGCCAGCACGCACCAGGCCGCGGCGCGGGCGTTCTTGAAGAGCCTGTCGAGCGAGCAAGGCACGGCGACGATCCGCAGCAAGGGGATGCTGCCGCCTTGAGCCCGCCTCTCAGTGCGTGGCGCCGGCAGCGAGCTTGATGTCGCGCCCGGTGCCCAGGGCGGTGGCGGCCATCAGGCGCACGGCCTTCACCAGCGTGTCCAGCGCCAGGCTGGGCGCGCCGCGGTGGCGTGTCGCCATCTCGGGCAGGTAGGGCAGGTGCACGAAGCCGCCGCGCAGCGCGGGGCGGCGCGTCGCGATGTGGTGGGCCAGGCCGTAGAAGACGGCGTTGCAGACGTAGGTGCCGGCGGTGGCCGAGATCGATGCGGGGATGCCGCCGTGGTGCAGCGCCTGCGCCATCGCCTTGATGGGCAGCGTCGAGAAGTAGGCGGCGGGGCCGTCGGCCACCACGGGTTCGTCGATCGGTTGCCGCCCCGCGTTGTCGGGGATGCGCGCATCGACGATGTTGATCGCCACGCGTTCGAGCGACACGTCGGGCCGGCCGCCGGCCAGGCCGAGGCACAGCACGAGGACCGGGTCGACGTCGTCGATCGCCTGCACCAGCGCCGGGGTGACGTCGTCGACGACGCAGGGGAGCCGGCGTGCGGCCAGCACCGCGCCGCCGATGCTTTCGCCTTGCAGCGCGCGGGCCGCTTCCCACGAGGGGTTCAGTGTTTCGCCGCCGAAGGGTTCGAAACCGGTCAACAGGATGGTGGGCATGGAGACGTCTTGCCGGGGATGGACCGGCCCCCATCGTAAGGGCTCGGGCGTCAGCTGCGCGACGCGGCGGGGATGCCGCCGCTGCGGCGCGACCAGAAGATGCGCAGCCCGTCGTCGGCGATGCCCTGCAGCGACGAAGGCTTGCCCGCCTCCAGCAGCTTCAGGCGCGCCAGCAGTGCCGCGGCATGCTCGAGGTGGAAGCAGCGGGCGATCAGGTCGCACAAGGCCAGGCAGAGGTCTTCGTCGAGATAGCGCACGTAGTTGTCGACCACGCAGTTGCCGAGCCGCTTGAAGTCGGTGAGCGTGAGCGCATGCCGCCGGCGCGCGAGGACCTGGGGAAAGTTCCAGGCGCCGGTGCGGCCGAAGAGCGAGGGATCCGAGAGCACCTCGAGGAAGAAGGCCATGTAGGCATGCGGCATCTGCGAGCAGTGGGCCAGCTCGCTGTCGATGCGATGGGCCAGCATGCAGCAAAGCGCTTCGCTTTGCCGCGGCTGCACGTTGCGGATCCACCGGCGGTAGCGTTGCATCCGAAGGGCCGAAGCCTGGGTGGCGACAGCACGGGGATGGGCGGTACTTGGACGTGGGAGTGCCATGAGCTGGGTTCCTGGCGAGAGGTGGATGGAGCCCCAACAGCTCGGGCGCGTGGCGGGATCCTAGGAACAAGCGGCGGGCGTGTGCTCCTTACTTTCTGCAGATTCGGCGCGTAGGCGCAGGACAGCGCAGCCTTTGAAGCCACTGGCATGTCAGATGACAGCGGCCGGCTCCACAAGGTGCAAGGCGTGCCGCGAGAAACGCCGTCATCCCCCCTCGATTCCCGCGACCGCCCTGCCCCTCCCGACCGGACACTGACGGCCATGTTCGCCGCTGTCCTGGCCTCCGATTTCCTGGTCCACGCCACCGGCCTGTGCGCGCTCGCGCTGAACGTCATCGCGCTGCTGCGCCGCTGCGAAAAGAAGCTGCGCCTGCAATCCGGCGTCGCCGGCCTGCTCTGGGCCCTCAACAACGTGCTGCTCGGTGCCAACGCCGCCGCGGCGCTCACCCTCGTCAGCGCCGGGCGCACCGCCACCTCGGCCGCCACGCTGCAGCGCGGCGAACGCACCCGTCGCACCGCGCTGGCCACCTTCGCCGCGCTCACTGTCGTCGTGGGCCTGCTGACCTGGGACGGCTGGACCACCGGTTTCGTGATCGGCGCCTCGCTGTGGTCGACCTACGCGATGTTCTGCATGACCGGGCGCGCGCTGCGGCTGTCGATGCTCGCCGTCTGCGGGCTGTGGATGGTCCACGCCTGGAGCTATGACGCCTGGGAGCAGATGGCCGCCAACGCCGTGACGGCCTGCGTCGCGCTGTACGGCGCCTGGCGCCTCGAACGCGTTCCAGGGTCATCGCCCGGCGCCTGAGAACACCGGCTCCGCCGCAGGTAGGATCGCGGCTCCCATGCCACCGCTCACCCCTTCCCGACGCCGCCTGGCCCTGCTCGCCGCGGCCGTTTCCGCCGCGCTGCTGCTGCTCTTCATCGGCCTGCGCATCGCCACCCGCCAGCTGCAATCGCAGGTCGTCGCCGCGCTCGGCCCGCGTGCCAGCATCGGCGCCATCGAGGCCGGCTGGACCGGCATCTCGGTGCTCGACCTGCGCATCAAGGGCGCCCCCGGCTGGCCCGCCGAAGACGAGTTGCGCGCCGCCCGCGTACATGTCACGCCCGACCTGCGCAGCCTGTTCGGCGGACCGTGGCGCATCGCCACGGTGCGTGTCGAATCCGCCTACCTGTCGGTGCTGCGCACGCGCGATGGCCGCACCCGCGTGCTGCCGGCGCTGCTCGACAAGCACGACCCCAAGCCCGCCGCCGCCCCGCGCAGCGCCGAACCGGCCGCCAGCAGCCCGCTGCTGACCATCGGCCAGGTCGAGCTGGACGCCGCACAGCTCGATTTCTTCGACAACTCGGTGCGCCAGCCGGCCCTGCGCCTGAGCCTGCAGCAGCTCGACGCGCAGGTCGGCCCGCTGGTGCTGCCGCAGCTCGACAAGCCGCTGAAGGTCCAGTTCGACGCCGTCTTCAAGGGCACGCAGCGCGACGGCCGCATCGCCATCTCGGGCGACTACACACCGGCCACGCGCGACGCCGACATCCACGCCCGCCTCACCGGCGTCGACATGGTCACGCTGCAGCCCTACCTGCTGAAGGTGGCCGAGAGCGGCGTGCGGCGCGGCGCGGCCGACCTCGACATCCGCGCCACGGTGCTGAAGAACAAGCTGCACGCCCCCGGCAAGCTGACGCTGACCGGCCTTGAGTTCGCGAGCGACGGCGCGCTCGGCACCGTCGCCGGCCTGCCGCGCCAGGCGGTGCTGTCGGCGATGACGAAGCAAGGCAAGCTCGACGTCAAGTTCACGCTCGAAGGCCGGCTCGACGACCCGTCGTTCTCGCTGAACGAGAACCTCGCGACGCGCATCGCCTCGGGCATGGCCGAAAGCCTGGGCGTCAGCCTGTCGGGCATGGTCAAGGGGCTGGGCGGGGTGGTGAAGGGCCTGTTCGGGCAATAGCCTCGCGCAGCTCGGCGATCTCGCGCCGCGCCTCGGCCAGCTCGGCTCGCAAGCGCACCGCCCGGCCGCTGGCATCGAAGGCGGCCGCGTCGGCAATGCGCGCCCGCTCCTTCTCGGCCTCGACGTTGGCCACCGCCGCCGCCAGGCCGGCCCGCACGCGCTCGTCGAGGTCGCGCCGCGCCTCGGCCAGCGCCGCCTCCCAGAAATAGCGCGCCGCCTGCAGCACCGGCCCGGGCACGTCTGGCGGCGCCGCGAACGACCCCGGATCCTTCAGCCGCCCGCCCAGGTGCTTGTACCAGGTGTCCAGCCACGGGCTGACAGTGTTCGGCGAGCCGCGCCCCAGCTTGCGGCGCACGCGCTCGATGGTGGGTCGCTCGCCGGCCAGCAGCAGCGCGTCGCTCGCGGCCCAGACGTCGTGTTGGGTGATGCCAGTCGCCATTTGTCGGACTCCATACGGCGGATGTATGGAATATTACAACGCGATCAGGGCTGGGTGCGGGCCCCCGCCTCGCGCTCCATCTGCAGCATCCGCGCATTGCGGGCGACGCAGTCGCCGGGGATCACGCTGCACAGCGCGTCGTCGCTGATGCGCAGCCGGCGCTGGCCGGCGCGGAACGGGCCGAGGAAGCGCCCGGCGGCCTCCACCGCGCCCGGCATGCCCATGCGCAGCGAATTGACCGCGCCGACCCAGCCGAAATACTGCGTGCCCAGGCGCTCTTCCGGTTTCATCCTGCGGTCGGCCAGCCGGCGCGCCACGCAGTCGGCAAATTCGTTGGTGTCGTGGTGGATCAGCGGATAGCACTGCGCCTGCGTCTGCAAGGCGGCCGCCTTGATGCGCTCCAGCCTGTCGGCGGCCGGCGCCGCATCCGCGGCACTCCCTAGAAACGCAGCCAGCAGCAGCGTGAAAATCGATCGAAGCGGCATGAAGCTTGCGAACCGGCGCAGCGGAAGAAAAGCATGCACTGTAGCCGCCCCCAGCGTCACAGCGATGTCATCGCCTCATCGAAGAATCCGCACGAACCCAGGGACACCATGACACACACCGCCTCCATGCGCCGCGTTGCCGGCCTCGCCTCGCTCATTGCCTTGCTGGCCGGCTGCGCCAGCGACGACCCGGCGCCGGCCCCCGCGCCGGTCTCGRTCAAGCTGATCGCGATGAACGACTTCCACGGCAACTTCGAGGTGCCGGCCGCCACCAACGGCGGCTCGGTCATCGTGAAGGACCCCGCCAACCCGGCCGGCACCACGGTGCGCACCGGCGGTGCGGCCTACCTCGCGACGCTGGTCGCGCAGCTGAAGGCGAAGAACCCGAACAACGTCGTCGTCGCCGCGGGCGACATGATCTCGGCCTCGCCGGTCGCGTCCTCGCTGACGCACGACGAGTCGACGGTCGACATCCTCGGCCAGGTCGGCCTCGAGGTCACCTCGGTCGGCAACCACGAGTTCGACCACGGCAAGGACGAGCTGCTGCGCATCCAGAACGGCGGCTGCTTCCCCGGCGGCGTCACCGGCACCGACACCTGCCTGGTCAACGGCACCTACCCCGGCGCGAAGTTCAAGTACCTGTCGGCCAACACCCAGGTCACCGCGACCGGCCAGACGCTGTTCCCGGCCACCTGGGTCAAAAGCTTCGGCGCCGCCTCGGTCGGCTTCATCGGCCTCACGCTGAAGGCCACGCCGACGGTCGTCACCTCCACCGGCGTCGCCGGGCTCGAGTTCCTCGACGAGGCCGGCACCATCAACACCGAGGCCGCCAAGCTGAAGGCCCAGGGCGTGACCGCGGTGGTGGTGCTGATCCACCAGGGCGGCCAGACCACCGCCAGCACGCTGGACGACACCAGCTGCCCGAACCTGAGCGGCGAGATCGTCCCCATCGTCGATGCGCTCGGCAAGGACGTCGACGTCGTCGTCAGCGGCCACACGCACCAGGAGTACGTGTGCGTGCGCAACGGCAAGCTGCTCACCTCCACCGGCTTCTACGGCAGCGCCGTCACCGAGATCGACCTGAMGCTGCTGCCCGGCACCGGCGTCACGGCCAAGGTGGCGCACACGGTGCCGGTGATCAACGACCTGAACACCACGCTGCCGGCCGGCCTGACGGCGCTCGCGCCCGATGCCGCGGTCGCCGCCTCGGTGCAGAAATACGTCGCGCTGACGGCCACGCTGAAGAACACCGTCGCCGGCAGCATCACTGCCGACATCAAGCGCGCGCTGCTGGCCGGCTCGTCGACGCCGACGCGCGACGAGACCGCCGAAGGCCCGATGGGCGACGTGATGGCCGACGTCTACCTGGCCGGCGGCCCGCAGGCCGACATCGCCTTCATCAACCCGGGTGGCGTGCGCGCCGACCTGATCTTCGCCAACGGCGGCCAGGTGACGGTGGGCAACCTGCTCGACGTGGCGCCGTTCTCGAACACGCTGGTCACGGTCGACCTCACCGGCACGCAGCTCAAGCGCCTGCTCGAGCAGCAATGGGAAGCCGCCAACTGCGCCGCCAAGACCGGTGCCAACGGCTGCGGCCGGCTGCTGCAGCCGAGCGCCGGTTTCGCGTACTCGTGGGATGCCGCCCAGCCCTCGGGCGCGGCCGACGGCCAGGGCAACCGCGTGATCACCGGCTCGATGATGCTGAACGGCACCGCGATCGACCTGGCCAAGACCTACCGCGTCACGCTGAACAGCTTCATGGCCCCGGGCCCGGGCGACAACTTCGGCGTCGTGACCCAGGGCAAGAACATCACCAACAGCCAGGTCAAGGACATCGATGCGCTGATCGCCTACATGAAGGCACACCCCAACCTGGCGCCGCCCGCGCCGCGCATCACGCGCGTGAACTGAGGCCCGACGCGAGCAAGGCCACGCCCGAGGCCGTCAGCACCGACAGCACCAGCTGGCGGAAGGCGGCCTCGGAGATGCCGGCATACAGCCGCGCGCCCAGCAGCACCGGGATCAGCATCGCCGGCGCGACGATCGCGAACATCGGCAGCATCTCGCGCGTGACGAGGCCGCGCGCCAGGTAGACACCCATCGTCACCAGCAGCGCGGCCAGGTTGAAGTTCTGGATGATGGCGCGCTGCTCGTCCTTCGCGAAGCCGCGCAGCGTGCACCACAGCGTCGGGATGGTGCCGGTGAAGCCGCCCAGCCCGCCCATCATCCCGCCGACGCCGCCGACCACGCCATCGGCCAGCCGGCCCCCGAAGCGGATGCGCGGCAGACGGCTGGACAGCAGCATCGCCGGGCACCACACGACGAGCAGCGTGCCCAGCACGATCTTGAACAGCCGCACGTCCAGCAGCGGCAGGATCGCGACGCCGACCGGCACGCCCACCGCGGCGCCCAGCAGGAAGGGCATCAGCCGCCGCCAGTCGAAACCGCGCCGCACCGTCACCGCCGCGATGACCTGGCCCGTCAGCGAACCGAACACCGCCAGCACCGCCGCCAGCCGCGGGTCGAGCGACCAGGCCCAGAACGACATCGCGGTCAGCCCGAAGCCGAAGCCGGAGAGTCCTTGCACGAAACCGGCCGCAATGGCGCCAAGGGCGACGATCAGGTAGGCGTCATTCATGGACGTCGAGTGTGCCTGCACCGGCCGCATGGCGAAGACCGTCGAGCGCGGGCTGCACGACGGCGGCATCGGCCTCTTCCGCGAAGATCGCGTACACCGGGTACAGGAACTCGGGCGCGCCGGCCACGCGGTGCAGCCGGCCACTGACGATGTGCTTGCGGACCACCGCCAGCCGCACGTAGGCGGAGCCGCCGGCCGCCAGCACGTACTCGCGGCCCAGCGGACCGAGCCCGGCGCGCACCGGCGCATTGCTCAGCTGGGGGAAGGCCAGGCTGTGCTGGGTCGCGAACTCGGGCCCCCAGTCGACGTAGATGTAGTCGTCGGGGTCGATCTTGCGCCGGCCCTTGCGGGTGGTGACCAGCACCAGCTTCTCCTCGATCAGCAGCTCGATGCGCAGGCCCGGCCGCAGCTGCGGCGCATGGACCACCGCGATGTCCAGCGTGCCGTTGGCCACGCGCTCCAGCAATTCGGGCGCGGCCCCGACCTCGGTGCGCAGCGCGAGCTTCGGTGCGGCGCCGCGCATCCACAGCAGCCAGTCGATCAGCAGCGGGTCCCACAGGCTGGTCTCGCAGCCGATGGCCAGCACCGCCTCGCGCCCCGGCGGCACCGCCACCTGGTGGCGCGCCCGCTCCCACACCTGCACCAGCATCGACGCATAGCGCACGAAGCGCTCGCCGGCCGGCGTCAGCGTGGCGCCCGCCTTGCTGCGCACGAACAGCGTCGCGCCGACCGCCTCTTCGAGCGCCCGCACGCGCGCGCTGACCGCCGTCTGCGTCACGTGCAGCTGCTCGGCCGCGCGCACGAAGCTGCCGGCCGCGACGATGCCGAGGAAGGTCTTCGCGAGGGCAATGTCCATGCAGCAACATTATTGCTGTCAAAAGCCAATAAAGATCGCTTTACTTGGGGTGCCGGCGCTCCCACCATGCAGGCGTCGATCCACTCCCGGAGCACCCGCATGCAATCCGACCGCCGTGAGGACCGCAGCCAACCCGCCCCGCCCACCGCACCTCGCACGCCGGCGCAGGGCCTGCCACCGCGGCCACCTGCCGCCGGCACGTCGACGCTGCGCTGGCACGGCGCGAGCCCCGATGCGCGCCACGAGACACGCCTCGTGGCCGATCAGTCGGTGATCGCCGGCGGCTGAGCCCGGCAGACTCCAGGCGGCGCCCTGCCGCCTGAAGGTGCCGCGAAAGGCCGGCTTCTCCCGCCGGCTCGCGGGCCCATTTATCATCCGGCGACGGCGCAAGCCGTCGATCGTTTTTCCCATCGCCAGCCAACGCTTTCCCGCATGGACCGCCGTCCGTGCCGTGGGCAGCCCCGCCAGCACTTGCGCCCTCGCAGGGCTCCCGGAGTACCCACCCATGACACCCCACACGCTGGCCGCGGCCGTCGCCGCCGTCATCGCGACGTTTTCCGCAGGCGCCCGCGCGCAAGCCCAGGCCGACGCGCCGCCCGCCCCCACCGACACCACCAACACCACCGCCACGCTCGAGTCCGTGCAGGTCAACGGCAACTGGCTCGGCAGCGGGCTGCAGAACAGCATCAAGAGCTTCGCCGGCGCACGCAGCATCGTGAAGAAGGACGAGATCGACGCCACCGGCGCGCTGGCCATCGGCGACGTGATGCGGCGCATCCCCGGCCTGCAGTCGACCGAGAACTCGGGCTCGGCCGGCAGCGCGATCTCGCTGAACATCGGCGTGCGCGGCCTGACCGGGCGCTACTCGCCGCGCTCCACCGTGCTGCTCGACGGCATCCCGCTCGCGGTCGCGCCCTATGGCCAGCCGCAGCTGTCGTTCGCGCCGGTGAGCCTGGCCAACATCGACTCGGTCGACGTGGTGCGCGGCGGCGGTGCGGTGCGCTACGGGCCGCAGAACGTCGGCGGCATCGTCAACTTCAACACCCGCCCGGTGCCGGCCTCCGAGACGTTGGGCGGCGACGCCTCCGTGCGCCGCAACGAATTCGGCGAGGGCGGCGGCGGCAACACGCAATACAGCCTGTTCCTCGGCCGGCAGCTCGACAACGGCCTGGGCCTGGCGCTGCTGTACTCGGGCCTGGACGGCCGCGAATGGCGTGCCGGCAGCGACGAGAAGGTCAACGACCTGGCGCTCAAGTTCCGCCAGGGCCTGGCCGGCGGTGCCGAGGTCTACGGCAAGCTGTCGTACTACGACGTCACGTCGCGCACGCCCGGTGGCCTGACGGTCGCGCAGTACGACGCCGACCCGTTCCAGAACACCCGCCCCACCGACTACTGGAGCGGCGTGCGCAAGGGCGTCGACCTCGGCTACCTGGACACGCTGTCGGCCACGCAGGAAGTCGAGGTGCGCCTCTACTACAACGAAAGCGCGCGCGCCAGCGTGCTGACCAATGCGGCCGGCACGATCCTCACGCACCAGCCGCGCAACTACCGCGTGCTGGGCATCGAGCCGCGCTACACGCAGCGCCTGCTGTCCGGCGCGGTCGCGCACGACGTGACGGTGGGCTACCGGTTCATCCGCGAGCGCGGCGACGACAACAGCTTCACCGAGACGCTCGCGAGCGGCGCCGTCAGCCCGACGCTCAGCTTCGAGAACGCCACCGACGCGCATGCCGTCTACGTCGACGACCGCATCGCGATCGGCAGCTGGCGCATCACGCCCGGCGTGCGCTTCGAGCACATCGGCAGCACGCGCGACGACATCGCCAACAACGCCAGCTTCGACACCGACAACGACAAGACCCTGCCCTCGCTGAACGTCGCCTACCTGCTGACGCCGGACCTGACGCTGTTCGGCAACTACAACACCTCGTTCGGCCCGGTGCAGAACATCCAGCTGAACTCGCAGACGCCGGCCAACCCGCTGAAGCCGGAAGTGGCCAGGACCTTCGAACTCGGCACGCGCTGGAAGACCGCAGAACTGAACGCCGAGCTGACCGCCTTCCGGCTGCGCTTCGACAACCAGATCCAGCAGGTGGCCGGCGTCACGCCCGCGACCTTCCAGAACATCGGTGCGACGAAGCACGACGGCATCGAGGCCGCGATCGACTACCGCTTCAAGACCGGCACGCTGGCCGGCCTGAACCTGTTCGCGAACTACACGCACACCAAGGCGCTGCAGGACTCGGGCCCGACCGCCGGCAACGACGTGCCGTTCTACTCGCGCGACACCGACAGCTTCGGCGTGCGCTACCTGCTGGGCGACTGGGGCTTCAACCTGTCGACCACGCACCAGGGCGGCCAGTACTCCGACAACGCGAACACCGAGGCCGAGGCGGCCAATGCGGGCGTGGGCCGCATCCCCGGCTACCGGCTGTGGAATGCGCAGCTCGGCTGGAAACTGCCGACCGCGACGCCGATCGACCTGAAGCTGGGCGTCAACAACCTGGCCGACAAGCGCTACTACACGCGCAACATCGACGGCAACCTCGGCCGCATGGTGGGCGCGCCGCGCACCACCTACGTCCAAGGGCGCGTGGCGTTTTGAAGGCCGGCCGCGCGAATCGCCAGGGCGCGCGCCGCGTGTGGCTGCGCGTGCACCGCTGGATGGCGCTCAGCGTCGGCTGGGTGCTGGGTGTCGTCGGGCTGCTGGGCGCGGTCCTGGTGGTCGCGCAGCCGCTCGACCGCTGGGGACACCCCGAGCTGTTCCGCGCGGCGCCGGCCGCGGCCGACGCCACGGCGGCCGCGCCGCTCGAACCGATTCGGCAACGCCTGGTCGCCGAATTCGGCGCGTCCAGCACCCTCACCTTCCGCCCGCCGCGCGAGCCGCAGGACACGCTGTGGGTGCTGGTGCGCGGCCCGCGCTGGAGCGGCACGGTCTACGTCGATCCGGCCAGCGGCACCGAACAGGGCCGGCGCGCCGAGAGCGAAGGCTTCGTCGGCCTCACGTTCAAGGTGCACAGCTCGCTGCTGCTGCAGGACACCGGCAAGGCGCTGCTCGCCTGGCTGGCGCTCGGCTACCTGGCGATGCTGCTGACCGGCCTGGTGTTGTGGTGGCCGCGTCGCTGGCCGCCGTCATGGCGCATCGTGCTGGACCAGGGCCTGCTGCGCGGGCTGTTCGATCTGCACCGCACCGGCGGCGTGCTGATGGGGCTGGTGATCGCGGTGTCGGTCGCGAGCGGCGCGTACATGGCGTGGCGTCCACTCGGCGTCTTCGTCAGCGCGTTGAGCGGTGCGACGCCGGTGCTGCCGCCGGCCGTCCCGAAGCTGGCGGACGACACAGCGGCGATCACGCTCGACGAGATGGCCGCGCGTGCCCAGGCCCGCTTTCCGAACGACGCCATCGGCTATATCCAGGTGCCGGGCGACGCGAAGCGGCCGCTGCGCGTGCGCATGCGCCTGCTCGACGATCCGCACCCGAACGGCCTGACGTCGGTGTGGCTGCATCCGCGCAGCGGCGCAGTGCTGGCGGTGCAGCGCTGGAGCGAGCTCGATCCGGGCGCGCGCGCCGTGGCCTGGGTCTACCCGCTGCACGTCGGCGAACTCGGCGGCCTCGCGCAGCAGGTGCTGGTCTTCGCCAGCGGCCTCGCGCTGGGCGGGCTCGCCTTCACCGGCGTGTGGCTGTGGTGGCGCCGCCGCCGGCCGCCGCTGTCGAAGCCCGCACCACCAGCCGGGGCTCGATGACGACGACCGAGGGCTGCAGCTCGCGCATGAAGCCGATTCGGCTTGTCCCTGCGCTACCGCTGAACGCCGGCGCTCAGGCCAGCGCCGAGGCCTTGGCCCGCGCGCCGATGCGCGCGGCCAGCCGCTTGCCCATCGCGATGCCGGGGTTCTCGACCGCGATGTGCAGCAGCCAGGCGCCCAGCAGCGCCAGCGGCAGGCTGATGGCGATCAGCAGCACGATGTAGAGGCCGCGGTCGCGCAGCTGCAGGGCCTCGATCAGCACCCAGGCGGTCCCGAAGACCGCAATCATGTGCACGCAGTAGAAGCCGTACGAGATGTGGCCCAGCCACTTGATCGTGCGGCTCTCCAGCGCCGCGAGCACGTGCTGGCCGAAGGCGCCGAGCCGGCCTTCGATCGAGAAGAACACCAGCATCCACATCAGCACCGCGACGCCGATCGGCCCGTGGATGAAGGCGCAGGCGGCCAGCAGCGCCAGCATCAGCACGGCCTGGCCGGTGCCGACCGGGGCCTCGCCCGGCGTCGACATCTGCACGTGCAAGCGGTACGACACGTAGCCGATGAAGAACATGTACAGCGTGGCCGGCAGGAACGACGGCTGGTGGAAACGCAGCGCCGCCAGCGACAGCAGCAGCGCGCCGGCCGTCGCCGTCCAGACGTTCAGGCGGAATTTGCCGGCAATCGCGACCAGCAGCGGCGCCGCCAGGTAAAACTGCCATTCGAGCGTCAGGCTCCAGGCCTGCCCCATGAAGGCGAACGAGGTGGCCGGCAGCAGCCGCTCGGGCACGATGCCGTGCAGCAGCACGACGTGCAGACCCAGGTGGGTCCAGAAGTTCTCCTTCGCCGCCAGCAGGTAGCCGATGCGCTCGTCGGTGCGCAGGCCGGCCCACGGGACGTCGCGCAGCACCTCGATCGACAGGTCGACGATGGCCACGCTGCCCACCAGGCACACCAGGTAGACCGGGAACAACCGGAACGCGCGGCGCACCAGGTAGCTGGAGATGCGGCCATCGCGCGAGCCGAGCAGCGTGGCCGTGATCACGAAGCCGCTGATGATGATGAAGACGCCGACCGCGAACTCGCCGTTGGCCAGCACCCAGCCCCACCCCTCGGTCTTCTGGAAAGGCAAGGTCGCCATGGTCGTCACATGGGTCACCCAGACCCACAGGGCCATGATGCCGCGCACCCCTTCGAGGCCGGGAATCTGCTTGTTCATCGCGTGCACGCTCCGTTATCCGACAGCCTGCGGCGGCCGTCCATCGGGCTCGCGTGCATTTGCCGTGCCCGATCCGGCGATCGGCACACGAACGGTCACATCTGCGCGGCGCGGCGGCGGTGGGCCTGGCCGTCGGCGTCGAAGACGTGCAAGGCCTCGACCGGTGCACACCAGCGGGCACGGTCGCCGACGCGCACCTTCGTCAGCGCGCTGCCGCGCAGCACCAGCTCCTCGCCGCCGTCGGTGCGCATGTAGACCAGGTGCGATTCGCCGAGCTGCTCGACCAGCACCACCTCGCCGTCGAAGCGCACGCCCTCGCCGGCCAGGCCGGCCTCTTCGGCGCCGACCGGCCGCAGGTGCTCGGGCCGCACGCCGATCTCCACCGCCTGGCCGACGCGCAGCCCGCCCGCTTCGACGTCGGCACGCGCCTGCGCGCCGCGCGCCAGCGACAGCAGCACGCCGCCATCGAGCGCCGCCACCGTGGCCGGCAGCAGGTTGATCGCCGGTGAGCCGATGAAGGTCGCGACGAAGCGGTTGGCCGGCTGCTCGTACAGCTCGACCGGCGTGCCGGCCTGCTGCACGCGGCCCTCGTGCATCACGACGATCTTGTCGCCCAGCGTCATCGCCTCGACCTGGTCGTGCGTCACGTACACCATGGTCGCCTTCAGCTCGCGGTGCAGGCGCGCCAGCTCGACGCGCGTCTTCACGCGCAGCGACGCGTCGAGGTTGGACAGCGGCTCGTCGAACAGGAAGAGCTTCGGGTCGCGCACGATCGCGCGGCCGATCGCGACGCGCTGGCGCTGCCCGCCCGACAGCTCGCGCGGCAGGCGCTGCAGCAGGTGGTCGATGTGCAGCGCGCGCGCGGCGGCCTCGATGCGCCGCTTGCGCTCGGCGCGGTCGGCCCCGTGCAGCTTCAGCCCGAAGGCCATGTTGTCGAACACGCTCATGTGCGGGTACAGCGCATAGCTCTGGAACACCATCGCGATGCCGCGCTGCGCCGGCGGCAGGTGGTTGACCACCTGGCCGTCGATGGCGAGCTCGCCGCCGGAGATCTCCTCCAGGCCGCACATCATGCGCAGCAGCGTGGTCTTGCCGCAGCCGCTCGGGCCGACCAGCACGACGAACTCGCCGTCGGCGATGTGCAGGTCGACGCCCTGCAGCACGACGGTGTCGCCGTAGCGCTTGGAGACGTTGGTGAGGGTGACTTGGGTCATGGGGTCGGGGGATTCATTTCACGGCACCGGCGGTGATGCCGCGGATCAGCTGGCGCGACAGCAACGCATAGACCACCAGCACCGGCAGCACCGCCAGCGACAGCGCCGCCAGCACCGCGTTCCAGTCGGTCGCGAACTGCCCGATGAACTGCTGCACGCCCAGCGTCAGCGTCTGCGTGGCCTCGGACGGCGCGAGGATGAGCGGGAACCACAGGTCGTTCCAGATCGGCACCATCGTGAACACGCCCACCGTGGCCACCGCCGGGCGCACCAGCGGCAGGATGATGCGCAGGAAGATGGTGTATTCGCTGACGCCGTCGCAGCGCGCCGCGTCCTTCAGCTCGCCCGGCACCTGGCGGATGAACTCCGACAGGATCAGGATCGCCAGCGGCAGCCCCTGCGCCACGTACACCAGCACCAGCGCGGTCAGCGTGTTGACCAGGTCCAGCGCCACCATGGTCTGCAGGATCGACACCGAGCCGAGCCGGATCGGCACCATGATGCCGAACGCGAGGAACAGCGCCAGCAGCCGGTTGCCCGGGAAGCGGTACTCGGTCAGCGCCCACGCGGCCATCGCGCCGAGCAGCAGGATCAGCACCAGCGAGCAGCCGGTGACGACGACGCTGTTGAAGAACATGCCGCCGATCGCCGCATTGCCCAGCACCTTGGCGTAGCCGACCACGCTCCAGGTGGCGGCGGTCGGCAGCCCGAGCGGGTCGTCGAAGATCGCGCGCCGCGTCTTGAACGAATTGACGAGCACCAGCACGATCGGAAACAGCACCAGCAGCGAATAGCCGCCGAGCGTGGCGTGCACGAAGAGGGACCTCAGCCAGCGGTTCACAGCGCGAACCTCCGCAGCCGCCGCTGCACCACGAACAGGTAGAGCGCGACGCCGGCCAGGATCACCAGGAACATCAGCGTCGCCAGTGCCGCGCCCATGGTCGCGCTGCCCGGCTGCGACTGGTAGCCGAAGAAGGTGCGGTAGAACAACGTGCCCAGCAGGTCGGTCGAGAAATTGGGCCCGGCCGAGGCGCCCTTCACCGCGTACACCAGGTCGAAGGCGTTGAAGTTGCCGACGAAGGTGAGGATGTTGACCAGGCCCAGCGTCGGCAGGATCAGCGGCAGCCGGATGGCCCAGAAGATGCGCCACGGGCCGGCGCCCTCGACCACCGCGGCCTCGACGATGTCTTCGGGGATCGCGATCAGTGCCGCGTAGATCAGCATCATCGGGATGCCGACGAACTGCCACACCGACATCAGCGTCAGCGTCGGCAGCGCCGTCTCCTCCATGCCCAGCCACGGGCTGAACAGCTGCTGCAGGCCGACGAAGGACAGCAGCTTCTCGCTGACGCCCCACAGCGGCGACAGGATCAGCTGCCAGCTGAAGCCGATGATCACCACCGACAGCAGCGTCGGCAGGAACAGCACGGTGCGGTAGGCCGCCGCGCCGCGCACGCCGCGCAGCGACAGCAGCGCCGCCAGCACCAGGGCCACCGGGTTCTGCACCAGCGAATGGATGACGAAGAACTCGACGTTGTTGACCATCGCGTTGCGGAAGGCCTCGAACCACTGCGCGTCGAACAGCAGCGTGCGGAAGTTCTGCAGCCCGACGAACGACACCGCGCCGTCGGGCCCGGTGCCGTAGGCCGACAGGCGCAGCGTGTCCAGCAGCGGCAAGGCGCTGAACAGCGTGTAGACCAGCACGGCCGGTGCCAGGAACACCGGCACGTGCCATCCGAGGCTCTTCTTCATCGGTGCCGGATCAACGTTGCTGGGGCGCGTACCACTTGGCGAAGCCGCTCTGGATGCGCTGTGCCGCGTCCTTCGGTGCCAGCTTGCCGTTCAGCACCTGCGAGTTGACGGTCCACAGCTCGTTCTCCATGCTCGGCTCGCCGCGGCTCATCACCTGCGCATTCAGCCGGATGGTCGACTTGCACTGCGCGCGCCAGCCGATCATCTGCCGCGCCACCGGGTCCTTCACGTCCACCGCGTGCTTGGCCAGCGAGAAGAAGCCGGTCGCCTTGTTGGTGTACAGCTCGGCAAACTCCTTGGACGCGAGCCAGGCCAGGAACACCTTGGCATCGGCCTGGTTCTTGCCGGCCTTGTTGATGCCCATGCCGATGTCGGTGTGGTCGGAGATGTAGCAGGCGTCGCCGGCCTTGCGCACCGGCGGTGCGAAGGCGCCGAAGTCGAAGCCGGGTTCCTTCTCGAAGTACGCGATGTCCCACGAGCCGGTCGGGTAGATCGCGGCCTTGCCCGAGGCGAACAGGTTCTGCGAGTCGCCGTAGGTCTCGGCCTGGTAGCCCTTGGGCAGGTAGGCCGACCACTTGGCCATCGTCGTCCAGACGTCGACGAACTCCGGGTCGGTGAACTTCTTCTTGCCGGCGATCAGCGCGCGGCGGCCTTCCTCGCCCTTCCAGTAGTTGGGGCCGATGCCGGTGAAGACGATCTGGCTGGTCTCCCACTGGTCGGCGGTGCCGAGCGCGATCGGCGCGACCTTGCCCTGCGCCTTGATCTTGTCGAGCACCGCGAAGAACTCGGCCTCGGTGGCCGGCGGCGTGACGCCGGCGTCGGCGAAGATCTTCTTGTTGTAGAAGAAGCCGTGGATCACCGAGGCCATCGGCATGCAGTAGGTGTCCTTGCCGTCGTCGGTCTGCCAGGCCACCTTGGCCGAGTCGGGGAAGTTCGCGAGGCCGGGTTCGCCGTCGAGCTTGGCCAGGCGCCCCTTCTTGTACAGGTCGAGCGCGACGTCGAACGGGCGGCAGGTGATCAGGTCGCCGGCGCTGCCGGCGGCCAGGCGCGCGCTGAGCACCGAGTTGTACTCGGGCGGCGAGGTCGGCGAGTACTTGACGGTGATGCCGGGGTGGGCCTTCGTGAAGGCCGGCAGCAGCACCTCGTCCCACAGCGCCTTGTCGTCGGTGCGCCAGCTTTCGATGACCAGGGTGCCGGCCTGGGCCGAGGCGGCACAGGCCAGGGCGGCGCAGGCGAGCGCGGTGCGAAGGGGTCGTGTCATGTTCAGTCTCCTTTGGGTGTCCAGGCGGGGCGCAAGGTACCATCGGGCGCCGTGTGACACGAGAGGCTGCGCCAGGCCCGGTCATGTGCGCGCAAGTGCTTGTCATTCCAGGGATTTCCGCCAATGAGGCGATGCTCCGAGCTCACCGTTCCTTACGCTGCGCCGCGCCCTGCCGCAGGTGGCGCGAAGGGCCGTGCTGCCTCGCGCGCCTTACACAACATTGCAATTCGTCGGATTTCGACAGGCGCCGCGCCGCTGTTGGCGATGCTGCTGGTGGCGCTGTGGGGTGCGCCGGCGCGCGCGCAGACGCTGGACGTGCTGCACTGGTGGACATCGGTGGGCGAGCGCCGTGCGGTCGAGCAGCTGGTGCAGCAGCTGGACAAGCGCGGCATCGCGTGGAACGACGCGGCCATCCCCGGTGGCGGCGGCAGCGGCGCGATGAAGGTGCTGAACAGCCGCGTGCTGGCACGCGACCCGCCCGACGTGGCGCAGGTGATCGGGCGCACGCTGGCCGACTGGTCCGACCTCGGGCTGGTGCTGCCGCTGGACGAGGTGGCGCTGCGCAACCGCTGGGGCGCCTCGCTGTTCCCGGTGGTGCAGCGCGTGATCACGCACCGCGGCCGCATCGTCGCCGCGCCGCTGGGCGTGCACCGCATCAACGGGCTGCTCTACAACCAGCGCGTCTGGGCGCGGCTGAAGCTGCCGGTGCCCAAGACCTGGGACGAGGTCGAGCAGACCGCCGCCACGCTGCGCCGCGCCGGCATCGCGCCGTTCGCCTGGAGCGACGAGCCGTGGCAGATCGCCACCGTGTTCGAGACGCTGCTGCTGTCCGAGGGCGGGCCGGCGCTGTATGCCGAGCTGGCCGCCACGCAGCGCTGGCAGGCCTGGCAGGATCCGCGCGTCGCGAAGGCGTTGGCACGGCTGCGCTGGCTGCGCAAGCTGAATGGCGAGACCGCGATCGAGCAGCGCTGGACCGCGTCGACGCGCCAGCTCTACCTGGGCGAGGCCGGCATGCTGATCATGGGCGACTGGGCGCGCGGCGAGCTGAGCGCCTGGGATGCGCAGGCCGGCCGCGACTACGGCTGCACCGTGGTGCCGGGCACGGCCGGCATGCACCTGTACAGCATCGACACGCTGGCGATGCTGGTCGGCAAGCGCGAGCGCAAGGCCGAGCAGGAGCGCATGGCCGAGGTGGTGGTGTCGCCGGCCGCGCAGCTCGCGTACAACCAGGCCAAGGGCTCGGTGCCGGTGCGCGACGACATCGACCCGGCCCAGCTCGACGAGTGCGCGCGCGACTCGTGGCAGACGCTCAAGCGCAGCGACAGCCCGCAGTTGCCGAGCATCGCCCACCGCATGGCCGCCGACGAGGCGACCAAGGATGCGCTCGCCGATGCGCTGCACCGTTTCGTCAAGGACCCCGGCATCACGCCCGAACGCGCGCAGGAGCGGCTGGTGGCGCTGATCCGCAGTGCGGCCCGATCACCATCTTCACCATGAACCTTGCCCGCAAACGCACCATCCTCGCCGTCGATGACGACCAGAAGACCCGGCAGTTGCTGAAGCTGTACCTGGAGAAGCACCAGTACGTGGTGCAGCTGGCATCCGACGGCGCGAGTTTCCGCAGCGGTTTCGAGCGCTACCGCGACGACCTGAGCCTGGTGATCCTGGACGTGATGCTGCCCGACACCGACGGCTTCGCGCTGTGCCAGATGGTGCGCCAGCGCGCGCCGGCGCTGCCGATCATCATGCTGACGGCGAGCGCCGACGACACCGAGCGCATCGTCGGGCTGGAGCTCGGCGCCGACGACTACATCGGCAAGCCCTACAACCCACGCGAGCTGCTGGCGCGCATCAAGGCGATCCACCGGCGGGCCGGCCAGGGCGAAGGCGGCGGCACGCCGCGCTACCTGCGCTTCGCGGGCTTCCGGCTCGACCGGCTGGAGCGCACGCTGACCGCGCCCGATGGGCAGCCGGTGGTACTGACCGCGATGGATTTCGACCTGCTGCGCCTGCTGGCCGAACACGCCGGCGAGGTGATGGAACGGGCGCGGCTGATGGAGCAGACGCGCGGGCGCGACCTCGGGCCGGCGGACCGTTCGCTGGACGTGCAGGTGAGCCGGYTGCGCCAGCGGCTGGGCGACGACGGCAAGCAGCCGGCGCTGATCAAGACGGTGCGCAGCAGCGGCTACGTGTTCTCGGTCGAGGTGCTCGCGAGCCATGACTGACTGGCGTGCCTGGGCGCAGCGGCTGCTGCCGCACACGCTGCGCGGCCGCATCATGCTCGTGATGGTGGCGGGGGTGTTGCTGAGCCAGCTGCTGGGCACGTCGCTGTGGGCCTGGCAGCTGCGCGCCGGGGCCTTGCGCGATGCGAGCGATGCCGCGGCGCAGACGGCGCAGAGCGCGGCCGGTGCGATCCGCTTCTTCCGCGACCTGCCACCGCAGTACCGGCCGCTGCTGATCGAGCAGTTGCGCACGATGGGCGGCACGCGCTTCTTCGTCAACGTGAACCGCGCGCGCGTGCCGACGGGTGCGTTCGCGCCGTCGCGGCTGTCGGAGACGGTGGTGCGCAGCGTGCGCGAGCGGCTGCTGGTGCAGCTGGGAGACACCACGTCGTTCGAGGTGGCGTTTGCGTGGCCGGACACGCTGGCGGTGGCCGACGACGGGCGCACGCTGAACGAACTGCCGGAGAGCTGGGTCGAGGCATCCTTGTTGCGGCGGGCGCGGCCGGCACCGCTGCTGGTGATCCAGGCCGAGATCGAACCGGGTGGCTGGCTGTTGCTGGCCACCACGCTGCCCGATCCGTATTTTCTGGACAACGCGAACCCGTTGACGAGCGACCGGCTGGCGCTGCAGGGGGCGACGCTGGTGACGGTGCTGCTGCTGGTGCTGGCGGTGGCGCGCAGCCTGACGCGCCCCTTGTCGCGGCTGGCGCAGGCGGCCAGCGAGTTCGGCAACGCGATGCACCCGAACCAGGTGCCCGAGACCGGCACCATCGAGCTGCGCCGCACGGCGCGGGCCTTCAACGAGATGCAGGCGCGCATACAGCGTTTCGTCGAGGACCGCGAGCGGCTGTTCGGCAGCATCTCGCACGACCTGAAGACGCCGATCATGCGGTTGAAGCTGCGCACCGAGCTGCTGGACGACGATGCGGTGCGGGCCGATTTCCATGAAGACCTGGACGAGCTGGACATCATGGTGAAGGGGGCGCTGCAGAGCGTGAAGGACAGCGACGTGCACGAGAACCTGGCCGAGGTGCGGCTGGACCGGCTGGTCGAGCGGCTGACGTCGGCGGCGCTGGCCTCGGGCGCGAAGATCGCGGTGTCGCTGCCGCCGATCGCGGTGACGGGCCGGCCGCTGGCCTTGAAGCGCGCGCTGGGCAACCTGATCGACAACGGGCTGCGCTACGGGCGCGAGATCGAGATCGGGGCCGAGCTGGGGGATGGCAAGTGTTCGGTGCTGGTGCGCGACCATGGGCCGGGCTTGCCGGAGGATTCGCTGGAGGAGATCTTCGAGCCTTACGTCCGGCTGGAGCATGGCCGGCAGATGCATGCGGACGGATCCGGGCTGGGCTTGTCCATTGCGCGCCGCATTGCGCGCGAGCATGGCGGGGATGTTCGCTTGCGCAACCATCCGGATGGCGGACTGGTTGCGGCCTTGAGCCTCCCTGCCGGGTGACTTTCGGCGATCGGCGCGGGCAAAGGCGCGGGCGGAGATCCCGGATTGCCATCCGGGCTACGGGCAACTTGTAGCCCGGATGCCAATCCGGGGCAACGCCGCCGCAGCGTTTGGCCGACCAGGCAACGCGCCGGGGAACTGGCTTTGCCAGGCCCCTGGCGTGGCGCCCCTTGGGGGCAGGAGCGAAGCGACTGGGGGGGCCCTATATGATCCCGACCCCATGAACCGTCCATCCATCGCGACCGACACCCGCCCCCTGTGGCGCGTCTTCCTCGCCTTCCTCGGGCCGATGATCGTCGGCAACGTGCTGCAGGGCCTGTCCGGCACCTTCAACGCCGTCTTCGTCGGCCAGATGCTCGGCACGCGCGCCCTCGCCGCCACCGCCGCCGTCTTCCCGATCGTGTTCTTCTTCATCACCCTCGTCATCGGCATCGGTGCCGGYGGCTCGGTGCTGATCGGCCAGGCCTGGGGCGCCCGGGAGACGCACAAGGTCAAGGCCATCGCCGGCACCGCGATCACGCTCGGCTTCCTGCTCGGCCTGTTCATCGCCGTCTTCGGCGGCGTCTTCACCGAACACGTGCTGCATGCCCTCGGCACCCCGGCCGACGTCGTCGACGATGCCATCGGCTATGCACGGCTGATGATGTTCGCGATGCCGGGCCTGATGGTGTTCATCCTGATCACGCAGCTGCTGCGCGGCGTCGGCGACACCGTGACGCCGCTCTACGCGCTGCTGCTGTCCACCATCGTCTCCTGCATCATGACGCCCGCCTTCATCCGCGGCTGGGGCGGGCTGCCGCAGCTGGGCGTCACCAGCGCCGCCGCGGCGTCCATCCTGTCGTTCATCGCCGCCCTGCTCTACATGGGCGTGCACCTGCGCCGCACGAACCACGCGCTGTCGCCCGACCGCGAACTGCTGCACTCGCTGAAGATCCAGCCGCAGCTGCTGAAGCTGGTGCTGAAGATCGGCATGCCCACCGGCATCCAGATGGTCGTCATCTCGCTGGCCGAGATCGCGCTGCTCGCCCTCGTCAACCGCTTCGGCTCCGACGCCACCGCCGCCTACGGCGCCGTCAACCAGGTCGTCAACTACGTGCAGTTCCCGGCGCTGTCGATCGCGATCACCGCATCCATCCTCGGCGCCCAGGCCATCGGCGCCGGCCGCACCGACAAGCTCGGGCCGATCACGCGCACCGGCATCGTGCTCAACCTCGTCATCACCGGCACGCTGGTCGTCATCGGCTACCTGTTCTCGCGCCACCTGATGGCCTTGTTCATCACCAGCCAGCCGGTCATCGAACTCGCGCAGTCGCTGCTTCACATCATGCTGTGGAGCAGCGTCGTGTTCGGCTGCGCCTCGGTGGTCAGCGGCGTCATGCGCGCCTCGGGCACGGTGCTGGTGCCGATGTCGATTTCGATCTTCTGCATCGTCGCGATCGAGGTGCCCGCCGCCTACGGCCTGTCGCAACGCATCGGCATCGAAGGCGTCTGGTGGGCCTACCCGATCGCCTTCGTGTCGATGCTGATGCTGCAGTCGGCGTTCTACCGGCTGGTGTGGCGCAAGTCGAAGATCGAGCGGCTCGTCTAGGGCCGGCTCACACCGCACGCTTCGCGACCGACTGCACCATCGGGTGCGCATGGAAATGCGCCAGCAGGCGCGACTTCTGCACCGCCGTCAGCGGCGCAGCCTGCACCAGGTCCGGCCAGCGCCGGAACGCCGCCCGCACCGCCTCCCGGATCGCGGCGGCAGCCGGCTTCTCCGGGATGCGCAGCGCGCCGCAGAACGCCCGCACCACTGCCGGCGACAGCTGCTGCTGCCGCAGCCGCCCGCCAGTCGACGCCAGCGCTGCCGGCAGCAACGCCAGTGCATGGCCCTGGTGGCGGCTGTAGGCCGCATAGGCCACCACGTCATAGGCCGGCGCGAAACGCGGCGCCACGCCGTCCGGATAAACCAGGCCCATGTTCTTCAGGTGCATGTCGGGATTGCCCAGCATCTCGTTGACGACCAGGCGACGCAGCAGCTCGTGCACCGCTGCCTCGCCCAGGCTGTCGAAGCCGAGCAGCACAGCCGCGACATCGAGGTAGCTGCGCGCCGCATCGCCCGGCGTGCCGCCGTACTTGTCCTCCGGCATCACGCCCAACACCTGCGCGAAATCCTCGTTGTGGATGCGGCCCGCAGGGCTGCGGTCGAAGCGGCGTACGGCCAGGAAGCGCGTCTGCGGATCGCTCTCGCCCAGGTCATAGCCGTGCAGCACCGCCAGCTTCGACAACGGCTCCAGCCAGGCCTCGCACACCTCGACACCCGCCGCAGCCGCCAACCGCAGCGACAGATCTTCCACCTCCGGCAGCAGCGGCTGCGCCACCACCGGGAGCTTGGCGATGATGTGCGTGTCGTGGTCGCGCGTGCGGGCCACGTAGCGATCGCCATCGAGGATCGCGCCCACCTTGGGCTGCACGCCCGACAGCGACACGCCGTCTTCCAGCGGATCGGCCGTGACCGACATCTCCAGCGCGTCCTGGTGCTGCGTCACGTAGCGCGCCAGCTCGTCGCGCGACAACGCCACCGGCAGCGCGTACAGGTTGCCGGGCAAGTCGCGGCCGCAGGCTGCCAGCATCTCGAAATGATCGCGCGGATCGCAGCCGCGCAGTTCGGCCACGCGGTCGCGGAACACGCCCTCGGGCAGCAGGTTCTGGAAGAAGGCCGGCAACAGCCAGCCGTTGCGGCTGGAGTGGCGTCCGTTGAAGTCCACCGAACGCACATCACGCCAGAAGGCCTGCTGTTGCACAGGCGAGTCGGCGAGCCAGGCGGTCGACACCGTGGGCTGCGGCGCCGACTGCACAAAGGCCTCGTCGGCCACGAAACGCGTGACGACCGTGTCGGCCGCCAACTCGTATCGGAACAACACGCCGATGCGGCGCCGCTCGCCCAGCAGAATCGCCAGCGCCTCAACGTTCATCGCCGCCGCGCGGACGCACCGCCTCCAACGCCGCGGCCACCCGCGACTTGACCTGCGGCAGCGCCGTCTGCCCCGCGTCCACCGCCACCGCAGCCCCCTTGGGCACCAACAGCAATTCCAGCCCCAATCGGTCGGCCAGCGCCACCAGGGTGCTGAACTTGAAGTCCTCCGTGCCGCTGAGCACATTGGTCAAGGTCCGCTGCGACACGCCGGCCTGGGCCCGCAACTCGGCCTGCGTCAAACCGACAGCCACCAGTGACGAACGCAGCACACCGGCAACTTCCTTCGAGGTATTCATGGCAATGAAGTGCTATTGATGCAAGATAGACTACTTCATTGCCACCTTCCGCGCAAGAAAAATGGCACCAAAGTGCCATTTTTTCATTTTTGACTACTTTGATGCCATCTCGCCCAGTGCTGGTCAGCGTTGGTAGACCCGCACCCAGTCGACGTCCATGCGCTGCGGGAAGGTCGTGGCAGCGTTCGGCGCGCCCGGCCAGTTGCCGCCCACTGCGACGTTCAGCAGGATGTGGAAGCGCTTGTCGAACGGTGCGGGGAAGGCACCGCCGCTGGACCACCATTGCGTCTGCGTGTTGTACAGCGTGCCGTCGACGTAGTGCCGGATCACGCCCGGCTCCCATTCCACCGCGTAGGTGTGGAAGTTGGTCAGGATGCTGCTGGACGGCACGAAAGACTTGCCGGAGTTGGTGTTGTTCGGCCACGAACCGCCGTAGTGCAGCGTGCCGTACACGGTGTTGCCGCCCGACGCGCCGGCGTTCACCGCCTCCAGGATGTCGATCTCGCCGCTGGCCGCCCAGCCGCCGTAGACACCGTCGGACGGCAGCATCCAGAACGCCGGCCACAGGCCCTGCCCGCCCGGCAGCTTGATGCGCGCTTCCATGCGGCCATACAGCCAGTCGCCCTTGTTCAGCGTGCGCAGCCGCGCCGACGTGTAGTCGCGGCAGCCGTCGGTCGAGCAGTAGCGCTCCTTCAGCGCCTTGATGCTCAGCACGCCGTTGGCGACCGACGCGTTCTCGGGCCGCGCGGTGTAGTACTGCAGCTCGTTGTTGCCGCCGCCCCCGCCGTTCACCTCGAAGCCCCACTTTCTGCTGTCGATCGCGCTGCCGTCGAACTCGTCCTGCCACACCAGGCGCCAGCCGGCCGGCGGCTGGGCCGGCGGCGGCGTGGTGGTGTCGCCCGCGCCGGCCGAGAACGCCCAGCGCTGGTTGGCCTGGTTGCCGCCGCAATCCCATTGCTGCAGCTTGCCGCCGGCGGCGGTGCTCCACTCGGCCACGTCCAGGCACTTGTTGCTGTGGCGCGCGACGACCTGGTAGCCGTCGGGCGTCGCATTGACCAGGAAGCGCTGGTTGTCGCCCGCGGTGTCGGTCCACTGCGTCAGCGTGGCGCCGTTGGCGGTCGAGACGCCGGCGATGTCGAGCGACTGGTGCGTCTGCGCGTTCGAGAAGCGGTAGCTGCCGCCCTGGTCGGGCAGCACGTCGAACTTCTGCGTGGCCGCGCCGGTGCAGGCGGCCTGGATCGCGCGCGCACCGGCGGCGGCCGTGCTGCCGCCCTCGATGTCGACGCACAGGTGCGAATGGTTGGAGCTGATCGTGTATTGGCCCACCGGCAGCGTGCCGCGCCCGGTGCTGGCCAGCGGGTAGAAGTGGAACTGCTGTGCGCCGCTCGCGTTGCAGCTCCACTGCTGGATGACGGCGCCGTCGTTCAGCGAGGCAGCAGCGACGTCGACGCACTTGTTGCTGTTGACGTTGGTCAGCACGTAGCGGTTGCCCTGCGTGCGCTCGATGCGAAAGCGCTGTGCGTTGGTGCCGTTGTCGGTCCACTGCTGCACCTTGGCGCCGTCGGCGGTGGAGGCCGCGTTGACGTCGACCGCCTTGCCGCTGCCCACGTTGACCAGCTTGTAGACGCCGGCCGCCGTCTGCGAGACGTCGAAGGCCTGCGCCATGTTCGAGTTGCAGCCGACCTGCTGGATGACTGCGCCGTCGGCGGTGCTGGCCGCCGCGACGTCGACACACTTGCCGCTCAACGCATTGACGATCACGTAGCGGCCCACCGGCAGCGTCGCGGTCGAGATGCCGGCGGCGGCTTCGCGCCCGGACTCCTTGGCCGCGCTGGACGTGGAACCGGTTTCATCGCCACCGCTGCCGCAGGCGGTGACAAAGGCTGCCGTGGCGATCGCCAGCGGCAACAGGACCAGTACGTGCTGGCGTTGCTTTTTCATTGGGTTCTCCCCCTGTTGAATGCCGCGGATTCTGGTGGCGTGCCCGCGCGGCGCAAATGGGGAGGGATGCAACTTGTGTTACGAAACAGGGCGGGATGCTGACAGCGCTTTCAATGTCGCCTTCTCGATGGCCTCGAACAGGCCCTCGGGCACCCGGCCCTGGAACTGCCTGCGCCGGTGCCTCGACACCGTGCCGCCTTGGTCGAGGCAGCTGAGGATCAGCGTGGCGAGGTCGTTGCCGCGCACGTCGAAACGCTCGCCGACCGCCTTCGCGACGGCGTCGTAGCGGGCCAGGAACTCGGTCTCCTGCCGCAGGTCGACCTCCAGCGCCTGCTCGGCCATGCGGTAGCCGAATTCCACGCAGGCGGTGGCATCCCAGTGGCGGTACAGGCCGGCATCGCCGCGGAACTGCAAGTCGTATTCGCCTTCGTCGATCCAGCGCACGTTCCAGAACTCGCGCACCGGACGCGAATAGCGCTGCAGCACGGCCATGTACTCATCCTCGTGGCGTTTCATCGCCACCGACACCGGCAGCAGCATGCCCTGCGGCAGCCGCCCCGAACTGCACAGCGCCTGGTGGAACAGGAAGCGCGACAACCGACCGTTGCCGTCCATGAACGGATGGATGAAGACGAAGCCGAACGACGCGATGGCCGCGGCGACGATCGGGTCGATGTGCGTCGGCGCGGCGTTCGCGAAGGCCATCAGCTCGTCCATCAGCTCGGGCACCAGTTCCGGCGGCGGCGGCACGCAGCTCACGCCGGCCGCGCCGCGCGCCGCGCTGCGCAGCCAGTTCTGGCCGGTGCGGAACTGCATCGCCTTGTCATGGGGGTTGCTGAGCGCCGAGTTCTGCAGCTCGACCAGGTAGTCCTCGGACAGCGCGCGCCCGTCGTGGGCCTGCTGCAGCAGCGCGATGAAGGTGCGGGCCTTGCCCTCGGTCGGCGTCTCGCGCTCGATCGCGAACGAATCCTCGGTCTCGTGCAGGTAGGCCCAGCCCAGCGCCCGGTCCATCATGCCGCCGCCCAGCGTGGCGATGAAGGCCTGTGTGCGGCCGAGCACGTCCGAGGCCATGGCCTTGTCCAGCCACGGCGTGCGCTCGACCGTGGCACACCAGCGCAGCGACCCCAGCCCGTTGAAGGCGACCCGCCAGCGGGCGTCGCGCCGCTCCGGGCCGGTCACGTGGCGCGCCGGATCGAACACCGGCACCGTGGGGCCGCTGACAGCCGGCAGGTCGCTCAGCTCGCGGCCGGTGAAGCGCTCCCACAGGCTGCACAGGATGCGGATGTAGCCACCGCTCGGGGCGCGGCGCAGCTCCGCCACCAGGGCGCCGGGGTCGACGCGCGGCAGCGCCTGTGCCAGGATCTGCAACTGGGTGCCCTCGTGCTTCAGCGCGAACAGCAGGTGCGCCAGCGGGTCGGCTGTCTGCGGCGCCACCTGCCTGGGAATGCCGATGAAGCTGTCGCCGGGCTCGATGCGCGTCACCGGCTTCAGCAACGCGGGCCGGCGCGGCGGCACGGCCTGCAGGCCCAGGCTTTCGCGCACGAACTCGTAGCCCAGGGCACGGGGGTTCATCTTGTCTTTCCGGAGCACAGATTTTCTTCATTTTAGGGGTTCGAGACGATTTTTTCTTAAACTCGCAGCCATGCCCCACACCCCCGAACAACGCCAGTTGCTGCGCAAGCAATGCACGCTCACCCTGCCCGACTTCGCGGCCCCGAGCCCGGCCGAGGAGTTCGCCCGCATGGCCGCCTGGTGCGAAGCCCGGGGCATCGAGCACGACCACTATGGCAACGGCGTGCTGGCCGAAGACTTCGAGCGCAAGCTCGCGGCGCTGCTGGGCAAGCCGGCCGCGGTCTTCATGCCCAGCGGCGTGATGGCGCAGCTGGCCGCGGTGCAGATCCACGCCGAGGCGGCGCGCCTGCCGCGCTTCGGCATGCACCCCACGTCGCACCTGGCGCTGCACGAGGAGCAGGCCTTCAGCGCGCTGCTCCACCTGCACGGCGTGCCGGTGGGCGACCGGCTGCGGCCGATGCTCGCGACCGACCTGGACGCGGCCGCGCAGCCGCTCGCCTGCGCCATCGTCGAACTGCCGATCCGCGAAGCGGGCGGCCAGTTGCCGTCGTGGGACGAACTGCTCGCGCTGCAGGCCGCCGCCCAGCAGCGCCGGCTGCCGCTGCACCTCGACGGCGCGCGGCTGTGGGAATGCGCGGCGTTCTACCAACGCTCCCATGCCGACATCGCCGCCGGCTTCGACTCGGTCTACGTGTCGCTCTACAAGGGCATCGGCGGCGTCTCGGGCGCGCTGCTGGCCGGCAGCGCCGATTTCGTCGCACAGGCGCGGCTGTGGCGCCGCCGCATGGGCGGCACGCTGTACCACCTGAGCCCGATGCTGGCGTCGGCCGCGATGCGCTTCGACGAGCGGCTGGCGCTGATGCCGGCGCTGTACCAGCGTGCGCTGTCCCTGGCGGCCGGGCTGGACGCGATCCCCGGCCTGCGCGTGAACCCGCGCGTGCCCCACACCAACCTGTTCCACCTGCACTTCGATGCGCCGGCCGACGCCGTGCTGCAGGCACGCGACGATCTGGCGCTGCACGAGCGCTGCTGGCTGTTCGGCCACGTGCGCGCCACCGAGGTGCCGGGCTGGAGCGCGACCGAGCTCTACGTCGGCGACCGGCTGCTGCAGGCCGACGACGCCACCGTGTTGCCGCTGTTCGAGCGGCTGGCCGCGGCCCTCAGGGCTTGATGAAGGTCACGTCGTAGTTGAAGCTCTTCGCGCTGCCGCCGATCTTCACGTTGGCGACGGTCACGCTCAGCTTCGTGTCGGCCGGTGCCCGCGACCAGGGCTGGCCGCTGCCGCCGATCGACCAGGCGACGGCGTTCTCGGCATAGCCGTTCGGCAGGCTCACGACGCCGGTCACCGGCACCGCGGTGCCGGCGTCGTCCTTCATCGTCACGGTGGCGGCCGAGAAATCGGCGTTCGGGTACGAGAACGACCAGCGCATCGCCGGCTCGGCGATCTTGTTGTCCCAGGGCACGTAGCCGCGCGGCGGCCAGGGCACGCCGTTCGGCACGGCGGGCGCGCTGCGGTCGAAGCTCAGCACCCACAGCGCGTTGCCCTGCGGCGTGTCGCCGGTGCCGACCTCGCCCAGGCGCAGGCTGAAGACCCAGCGACGGTGGCCCAGCGAGTCGACCCCGCCGTCCATCACGTACAGCGGGATCGAGCCGATGCCCGAGGCCTTGCCGTCGAGGCTGTTCAGCACCGTGCCCCAGGCGATGTTGGAGTTGCCGGCGGCCTCCGCGCCGTCGGCGCTGTAGCACTTCCAGCTGGTCGGTGGCGTGTGGTTGAGCTGGTCGTTCGCGTCGAACATCAGCGCGGCCTTCTGGGCCTTGGCGGACTTGGCAAGCGACAGCGCCAGGTCGCTCGGCAGCCCGGCCATCGCGCGGTAGTAGTTGACGAGCTTGATGACGGCGTTCTTGTACGCGAGCGGCGTGTCACCGGCCGTGCAGGCGTCGACGTTGCCGGTCCAGCTGAAGGGGGTCTTGCGCAGCGCAAGGAAGCCGTCCTGGTAGCGGGCCAGCACCTCGGCGCGGTTGCTGGTGTCGATGGCGACGAAGGCGGTATCGCTGGCGGGGGCCGGGGCCGGGGCCGGGGCTGGCGCGGGACTCGGTGCGGGTGCGGGTGCGGGTGCGGGTGCAGGTGCGGGCGCGGGTGTTGGGGCAGGCGCCGGTGCGGGCGTGCCACTGGTCGGCGGGTTGTCCGACGGCGCGGCATCGTCGCTGCTGCCACCGCAGGCGACGAGCACGAGGTTGAACAGGACGACAGCAGGCAGGAGACGGCGTGAAGACATCCCCCGGTCAAGCAAGCCAGGTGCCCGTGCTCCCGTGCGGCCTTTTCAGCCCCGATCCGACAGGCTGCCGCAATCTCCTGTTGCAGATGCGACGCGGGCTGTCAACGACTCACGCAGGACGCCACACCGGCGAGTCGCCGATGACCACGCGGCGCGGCAGGATCTGCGCTGCCGAGAAGGCATCGGCGATGCGCTGCTGCTCGGCCAGCGCCTCGGCGTCGACCGGCTGAACGCGGTAGCTGCGGCGCAGGTTTGCTGCCTCCACCGTCGCCGCGTCGAGGCCGATCACCGGCGCATGCCATTCGGCGGCCGGGCCGGGATTCTTCTTGATCCACTCGCCGGCCCGCTGCAGCTCGGCGAACACACCGGCCAGCACGTCGGGCCGGCGTTGCGCGTACGGCGTGCCGGCCAGGTAGAAGCGGCGGTAGCTCGACAGCGATCCACCGTCGAGCAGGATGCGCGCGCCGGCCTGGCGCTGCACGGCCGCGAGGAACGGGTCCCAGATCACCCAGGCCGCGACGCTGCCGTTCTCGAATGCGGCGCGCCCGTCGGCCGGGCTCAGGTAGGCCGGCTCGATGTCCTTGATCGACAGCCCCGCCTGGGCCAGCGCCTCCAGCAGCAGGTAGTGCGCGCCGGCGCCCTTCGCGAACGCGACCTTGCGCCCCTTCAGCTGTGCCACGCTCGTGATCGGGGAATCCTTGCGCACGACGATGGCCTGGGCCTGCGGCGACGGCGTCTCGATCGCGCAGTAGGTCAGCTTCGCGCCCGCTGCCAATGCGAACGGCGGCACCGCATCGGCGACGTCGGCCGTCAGCTCGATCGCGCCGACGTTCAGCGCCTCCAGCAGCGGCAGCCCGGACGTGAACTCGTGCCACGAGACGTTCACCTGCAGCGGCGCCAGCGCCTTCTCGAGCGTGCCGCGCGACTTCAGGAAGATCATCAGCGTCGACGATTTCTGGAAGCCGATGCGCAGCCTGTCGGGTTCGGCGGCGCGCGCGGCCAGCGGCAGGGAGGATGCGAAACCGGCCAGCATCAGCTGGCGGCGCAAGGCATCGGGGCGGCGGTGGAACGGCATCGTGAGGGTCTCGTCGGCGGGATCGAACCCGGCACGCTAAGCGCCGGCCCGGCGCCGCGCAACGACGCATTGCGCAGATCGATATCTGCCGCCGCGCTCAGGGCCGTGGCGGCGCCGTCCGCTCGATCGCCAGCGCGATCGCCCGCGACAGCTCGGCCTGCCCGAACGGCTTGGTCAGCCGCAGCACGAAGGCCGGCATCTGGGATTGCAGCTCGGCATAGCCGCTCGCGAGGATCACCGCGAGCTGCGGGAACTCGCGCCGCGCGGCATCCACCAGCTCGGCGCCGGTCATGTGCGGCATCGCGTGGTCGGTCAGCATCAGCCGGATCCGCGGCCGGCTGCGCAGCAAATCCAGCGCTTCCTGCGCCGAACCGGCGGCCACCACCTCGTGGCCCAGCTCCTCGAGCAGCGCCACCGCGTTGGCCAGCACCAGGCTGTCGTCGTCGACCACCAGCACTTGCATCGCCGGGGCCGCGCGGGGCGCATCGCCCGGGGCCACCGGCGCCAGCGCCTCGTCCGGGGTCGCCACCGGCAGCCACAGCGTCGCGGTGGTCCCGACGTCGGACCGGCTCTCCAGCGTGAACAGCCCGCCCGATTGCGACGCCAGCCCCTCCACCATCGACAGCCCGAGCCCTGTCCCCTTGCCGACGCCCTTGGTGGTGAAGAACGGCTCGGTGGCCCGCGCCAGCGTCACCTCGTCCATGCCTTCGCCCTGGTCGGCGACGCTGATGCGCACATAGGCGCCCGGTGCCAGCTTCGGCGGCGGGGAATCTGCCTCGCGGACGTCGATCGCGATCACGCCGCCGCGCGGCATCGCGTCGCGTGCGTTGACGGCCAGGTTCAGCAGCGCGAGCTCGAGCTGGTTCGCGTCCACGCGAACGCGCCGCACGTCCTGCGCCTGCGGCAGCTCGATGCGGATCGCCGGCCCGAGCGAGCGGTCCAGCAGGTCGGACATGCCCCGCACCAGCTCCAGCACGTCGACCGCCTCGGGCTTCAGGTCTTGCCGGCGCGCGAACGACAGCATGCGCTGCGTCAGCGATGCGCCGCGCCGCGCGCCGCGCATCGCGTTGTCGATCAGCCCGCTCACGCGCGGGTCGTCGCCGACGCGCCGGCGGATCATCTCCAGGCTGCTGATGACGACCATCAGCAGGTTGTTGAAGTCGTGCGCGACGCCGCCGGTCAGCTGGCCGATCGCATCCATCTTCTGCGACTGGAACAGCGATTCGCGGGCCCGCTCCAGCTCGTGCTGCGCCGCGCGCTGATCGGTGACGTCGCGCGTGACCTTGGCGAAGCCGAGGATGCGGCCGTGCTCGTCGCGGATCGGGTCGATCACGACGTTGGCCCAGAAGTGGCTGCCGTCCTTGCGCACGCGCCAGCCCTCGCTCTCGAAGCGGCCTTCGGCCGCGGCCAGCCGCAGCGCGCGCTCGGGCTGGCCCAGCGCGCGGTCCTCGTCGCGGTAGAAGGTGCTGAAATGGCGGCCGATGATCTCGTCCTGCCGCCAGCCCTTGATGCGCTGCGCGCCGGAATTCCAGCTGATGACGCGCCCCTCGGTGTCCAGCATGTAGATCGCGTAGTCGGTGACGCCCTGCACCAGCAGGCGGAACTGCTCCTGGCTGCGGTGCAGCGCCTGTTCGGCCGCACGGCGCTCGGTCAGGTCGCGCGTGATCTTCGCGAAGCCGAACAGCTCGCCCCGTTCGTCACGGATCGGGTCGATCACGACGTGGGCCCAGAACCGGCTGCCGTCCTTGCGCACGCGCCAGCCCTCGCCCTCGAACGTGCCATCGCGCAGCGCGGTGGCCAGCGCACGGGCCGGCAGGCCGGACGCACGGTCTTCCTCGGTGTAGAAGCGCGAGAAGTGCTGGCCGCGGATCTCGGCCTCGGTGTAGCCCTTGAAGCGCTGCGCGCCCGGGTTCCAGCTCGTCACGTGGCCGCGCGCGTCGAGCATGTAGATCGCGTAGTCGGTGATCGACGCGACCAGCAGGCGATAGAGGTCTTCCCGGCTGTCGTCGGCGGGGCCCTGGTTCACGGCTGCGAGATCGTCCATCGGTGTCGGCGCATCCTCGGAAGATTCCCGAGTATTGCAGGTGTTGCGCCGGCCACCCGGGCTGCGGACGCAGCCGGAACCGCCTCAGGCGCTCTCGACGCGGGTCCGGTCGCGGATCACCGAGCGCGCCGCCGTCACTGCATAGTGCAGCGCCGACTGCGGGTCGGTCCAGCAGCGGCCGTCGCACATCGCCTCGTCGCGCAACACCTCGTGCGGGGCGGCACAGCCGTGCACCTGCTTGACCACCACCGCGGCCACGTAACCGCCCTGCGCCATCTCGATCGCGCCGGCGTAGATCTTGAAGTCGCCGACCGTCAGTTCCTGGAAGTGCATGTGATTCTCTCCGCGCCGGCGCCGATGCCGGGACGGGGCGAACTGTGCCGCCAACGACGGCCGGTGGGAATCCGCAAGATGAAGGCCCCCGAAAGAGGGCCTGCCGTCAGCCGCCGCCGGGCGGCTGGCTCCTGCATTGCGCGTACAGGCGCATGTAGGATGCGGCGGCCACGTCCCACGAGAATTCCTGCGCCATCGCGCGGCGCATCAGCTGCTGCCACAGCGCCGGCTGCTGGTAGGCCAGCAGCAGGCGGTCGACCGTGGCCTCCAGCGCCATCGAGCTGGCGGCCTCGAACGAGAAGCCGGTGGCGCGGTCGGTGCGCATCGCCTCGTCGGTGGCGTCGACCACGGTGTCGACCAGGCCGCCGACGCGCCGCACGATCGGCAGCGTGCCGTAGCGCAAGGCATACAGCTGCGTCAGCCCGCAGGGCTCGAAGCGCGACGGCATCAGCAGCGCGTCGCTGCCGGCGATGATGCGGTGCGCCAGCGCCTCGTCGTAGACGGTGCGCACCGCCACCTGCTTCGGGTGGGCGCGCGCCGCGCCCTCGAAGGCCTGTTCGAGCATCCGGTCGCCGTTGCCCTGCAGCGCGAACTGCCCGCCGCGCTGCAGGATGCCGGGCAAGGCGGCCAGCACCAGGTCCAGCCCCTTCTGCGACGTGAGCCGGCTGACCACGCCGAACAACGGTGCGTCGGCGCGCGGCTCCAGCCCCATCTCGGTCTGCAGCGCGAGCTTGCACACCGCCTTGCCGACCAGCGAATCGCCCTGGTAGCGCTTGGCGATGCCCGGGTCGGTGGCCGGGTTCCAGACCGCCGGGTCGACGCCGTTCAGGATGCCGAAGACGTCGGCGCCGCGGCTGCGGATCACGCCGTCGAGCCCGCAGCCGAACTCGTGCGTCGCGATCTCGCGCGCATAGGTCGGGCTGACGGTGGTGATGCGGTCGGAAAACTTCAGCCCGGCCTTCATGAAGCTGAGCTGGCCGTGGTACTCGAGGCCCGGCGCGGCCATCAGCTTGGACGGCAGGTTCAGCAGGTGGAAATCGCCGGCCGGGAACAGCCCCTGGTAGGCCAGGTTGTGCACGGTGAAGATGCGCACCGCGCGGGTCGGCGGGTGCACCTGCGCGTAGGCACAGGCCATCGCCGCATGCCAGTCGTGCGTGTGCATCACGTCGGGCACCCAGCCGGGGTCGAGCTCGCCCGACGCGATGTGGGCCGCGACCCAGCCCAGCAGCGCGAAACGCTGCGCGTTGTCGGGCCATTCGCTGCCGTCCGGCGCCTGATAGGGGCTGCCGCCGCGCCGGTACAGGTGCGGCGCGTCGATCACGTAGGCCGGCAGGTGGCTGTACGGCATCGTGCCCAGCGTCAGGCGCACGCGCGCCGCGCCGAAGGCCGCGCCGATCTCGCACACCGTCTTCTGGTGCAGCACCGCGTCGGCGATGGCCGGCAGGCCCGGCAGCACCAGCCGCACGTCGGCGCCGGCATGCGCCAGCGCCTGCGGCAACGCGCCGGCAACGTCGGCCAGCCCGCCTGTCTTGACCAGCGGGAAGATCTCGGCAGCAACCTGGAGGACTTTCATGAAGTGAGCTTGGCGAGCATGTCGCGTGTGACGAGGGTGATGCCGTTCTCGGAACGGTGGAAGCGCTGGGCATCGAGCTCGGCATCCTCGCCGATCACCATGCCGTCGGGGATCACGCAGGCGCGGTCGACCACCACCCGCGTCAGGCGCGCATGGCGGCCGATCTGCGCGCCGGGCAGCAGCACCGACCAGTTGACGACCGAGTGCGAATGCACCCGCACGCTCGAGAACAGCACCGTGCGCGTGACCGAGCCCGAGACGATGCAGCCGCCCGACACCAGCGACTCGACTGCCATGCCGCGCCGGTCGTCCTGGTTGTGCACGAACTTGGCCGGCGGCAGCTGCTCTTGATACGTCCAGATCGGCCAGCGCTTGTCGTACAGGTTCAGCAGGGGGTCGGTGGCGGTCAGGTCGATGTTGGCATCCCAGTACGCATCGATCGTGCCCACGTCGCGCCAGTACGGCGCCTCGCCATGCCGCGTGCTGACGCAGCTCAGCTCGAACGGGTGGGCCGAGGCCTGGCCGTTGCGCACCGCGCGCGGGATGATGTCCTTGCCGAAGTCGTGGCTGGAGTCGGCGTCGCTCATGTCGCGCTCGAGCTCCTTGTAGAGGTAGCGCGCGTTGAAGATGTAGATGCCCATGCTGGCCAGCGCCATGTCGGGGCGGCCCGGCATCGGCGGCGGGTCGGCCGGTTTCTCGACGAAATCGACGATGTGGTTGTCCTTGTCGACCGCCATCACGCCGAAGGCCACTGCCTCGTGGCGCGGCACCGCGATGCAGCCGACGGTGCATTCGCGGCCCTTGGCCACGTGGTCGGCCAGCATCAGCGCGTAGTTCATCTTGTAGATGTGGTCGCCGGCCAGCACCACCACGTAGTCGGCACCGTAGCTCGCGAGGATGTCCTGGTTCTGGTAGACGGCGTCGGCGGTGCCGCGGTACCAGCTCTCGTCGTCGTTGCGCTGCTGCGCCGGCAGCAGGTCGACGAACTCGTTCATCTCGCTCTTCAGGAAGGCCCAGCCGCGCTGCAGGTGGCGCAGCAGGCTGTGCGACTTGTACTGCGTGATCACGCCGACGCGCCGGATGCCGGAGTTCATGCAGTTCGACAGCGCGAAGTCGATGATGCGGAACTTGCCGCCGAAGTAGACGGCCGGCTTGGCACGCCGGTCGGTCAGGTTCTTCAGGCGGCTGCCGCGACCGCCGGCCAGCACCAGCGCGACGGCGCGCTTGGGCAGGTCCAGGCTCAGCGCAAGATCGATGGGTTGCATGTTGTCTCCACAGGGATGGTCGGGGCCTGCCGCGATTGTGCATGCCCGCCCACCATTGAAGCACCGGCACCAAGCTTGCGCACACGCGGGCAAACGCGCAAAGTGCGGCGGCTGTACTACGGGCGCTACACCCCAAGTTGGCGCACGATGCCGGTTGACGCTGGCAAGACCGTATCGGACACTGCCGCGCGCGGCAGCACGCGTGGGCACCCGTCTTGCAGCACGCCCTCACCCCATGCAAAGGACGCCCGGCAATGACCACCCCCTTGACCACCCAGCAGATGCAGGCCGGCCTCGACGAACAACTCCTGAAGACCGTCGGCGTCGCGCCGCCGGCCGCCACCCCGGTGGACGTGATGCAAGGCGTGGCCCAGGTGGCACGCCAGCAGCTGTCCGAACGCTGGGTCCAGACCCAGGCCATCGAGCGCGCCGCCAAGGCGCGCCGCGTCTACTACCTGTCGATGGAGTTCCTGATGGGCCGCACGCTGTCGAACGCGCTGGCCGCGCTCGACCTGCGCGAACCGGCCGCCGCCGCGGTCGCGCTGCATGCACAGACGCTGGAAGACGTGGCCGAGCACGAGCCCGATGCGGCGCTCGGCAACGGCGGCCTCGGGCGGCTCGCGGCCTGCTTCCTCGATTCGATGGCGACGCTCGGCCTGCCCTCGTTCGGCTACGGAATCCGCTACGAGTACGGCATGTTCGCGCAAGGCATCCAGCACGGCCGCCAGGTCGAGCACCCGGATCCGTGGCTGGCCGACGGCACGCCCTGGGAGTTCCCGCGGCCCGGCACCAGCTACCCGGTGCGCTTCGGCGGCTACGTCGAGCAGCACACGCACGACGGCAAGACCCACCCCGTCTGGCGCTCGGCCGGCGCCGTCGAGGCCAAGGCCTACGACATGGTGATCCCCGGCCACGGCACGCAGAAGGTCAGCACGCTGCGGCTGTGGAAGGCCGCCGCGCCCGCCCACATCGACCTGCACGCCTTCAACACCGGCGACTACGCGCGCGCCGCCAGCGTGAAGAACGAGTACGAGAACATCTCGTGGGTGCTGTACCCGAACGACAGCACGCCGGCCGGCCGCGAGCTGCGGCTGCGCCAGGAATACTTCTTCACCAGCGCGTCCATCCAGGACATCGTCGGCCGCCACCTCGAGGAGCACGGCGCCCTGCAGAACCTGGCCGACAAGGTCGCCATCCACCTGAACGACACCCACCCGGCGATCGGCGTGGCCGAGCTGATGCGCGTGCTGTGCGACGAGCATGCGATGGCCTGGCCGGCAGCCTGGGAGATCACGCAGAAGACCTTCTCGTACACCAACCACACGCTGATGCCCGAGGCGCTGGAGACCTGGGCGGTGGCGCTGATGCAGCAGGTGCTGCCGCGCCACCTGGAGATCATCTTCCGCATCAACCAGGAGTTCCTCGACATGGCCGCGAAGCAGCGGCCGGGCGACGACGGCTTCCTGCGCCGGCTGTCGCTGATCGACGAATCGGGCGAGCGCCGCGTGCGCATGGCCAACCTGTCGATCGTCGGCAGCCACAAGGTGAACGGCGTGTCGGCGCTGCACTCCGACCTGCTCACCAAGACCATCTTCGCCGACTTCGCGAGCCTGTTCCCCGAGCGCTTCACCAACATGACGAACGGCGTGACGCCGCGGCGCTGGCTGGCGCAGGCCAACCCGGGCCTCGCGCACCTGCTCGACCAGACCCTCGGCCGCGGCTGGCGGCTCGACCTGGACCAGCTCGCCCAGCTGAAGGAACACGCCGGCAACGAGGCCTTCCGCAGCAAGTTCGCCGCCATCAAGCTGAACAACAAGAAGCGCCTGGCCGATCACATCCTGCGCCACACGGGCATCCACGTCGACCCGGGCAGCCTGTTCGACGTGCAGGTCAAGCGCATCCACGAGTACAAGCGCCAGTTGCTGAACGTGCTGCACGTCGTCACGCGCTACCTGGCCATCGTCGACAACCCGAACGCCGACTGGGTGCCGCGCACGGTGATCTTCGCCGGCAAGGCGGCCTCGTCGTACCAGACCGCGAAGTCGATCATCCGGCTCATCCACGACGTCGGCACGGTGGTCAACGCCGACCCGCGCGTGGGCGGCAAGCTGCGCGTGGTGTTCATCCCGAACTACGGCGTCTCGGTGGCCGAGGTCATCATGCCCGGCGCCGACCTGTCGGAGCAGATCTCGACCGCCGGCACCGAGGCCTCGGGCACCGGCAACATGAAGCTGGCGCTGAACGGCGCGCTGACCATCGGCACCGACGACGGCGCGAACATCGAGATCCGACAGAGCGTGGGCGACGACAACATCTTCATCTTCGGGCTCAAGACGCCCGAGGTGCAGGCGCTGAAGGCCTCGGGCTACCACCCGATGCGCCACTACGAAGGCAACCCGGTGCTGAAGACGGTGCTCGACGCGATCTCCGGCGGCCTGTTCTCGCCCGACGAGCGCGACCGCTACCGCCCGCTGATCGATTCGCTGCTGTGGGGCGGCGACCACTACCTGCTGCTGGCCGACTACGACGCCTACGTGCAGGCGCAGTTGCGCGTGGACACGCTGTTCGGCCACCGCGAGGCCTGGATCGCGCGCGCCATCGCCAACGTGGCCGGCATGGGCGCGTTCTCGGCCGACCGGACGATCCGCGCGTACGCCCGCGAGATCTGGAACATCGACCCGGAGCTGAAGCCCACGTCGGCGCTACGATCGGCGGCATGACGCCCTGTCCTGCCCTGCCATGCTGACGCCCGCCGAGATCGAGCACATCCGCCATGCCCGCCACGGCGACCCGTTCTCGGTGCTGGGCGTGCATGCCGACCCCACTGGCCAGCGCTGGCTGCGCTGCTTCCAGCCGGGCGCGAAGGCGGCCCTGGCGCTCGATGCGGCCAGCGGCCAGCCGCTGGCCATCCTGACCCAGCTGCACCCGGACGGCGTGTTCGAGGGCATGCTGGGCAACGCGGCCGGCCGCTACCGGCTGCAGTTCACCTGGAACGACGGCTCCACGTCGGTGGTCGACGATCCCTACCGCTTCCCGCCCGTGCTGGGCGAGCTCGACGTCTGGCTGCTCGCCGAGGGCACGCACCTGCGGCCCTACGAGACCCTGGGCGCGCAGGCCCGCACGCTCGATGGCGAGCCGGGCACCAGCTTCGCGGTGTGGGCGCCGAACGCGTCGCGCGTCAGCGTGGTCGGCGACTTCAACCACTGGGACGGCCGCATCCACCCGATGCGCCTGCGCCGCGAATGCGGCGTCTGGGAGATCTTCCTGCCCGGCATCGCCGAGGGCGCGCGCTACAAGTACGAGATCCGCACGCGCGACGGCCACGTGCTGCCGCAGAAGGCCGACCCGTATGCGCTGCAGTCCGAGTTGCGGCCCGCCACCGCCAGCGTGGTGTCGCACATGCCGCGGCTCGCCCCGCCATCGCCGCAGCGCCAGCAGTCGAACGCGCTCGACGCGCCGGTCAGCATCTACGAGGTGCACCTGGGCTCGTGGCGGCGCAAGCCCGAAGAAGGCGACCGCTGGCTGGACTGGGACGAGCTGGGCGACACGCTGGTGCCGTATGCGCAGGACATGGGCTTCACCCACCTGGAGCTGATGCCGGTCAGCGAGCACCCGTTCGACGGCTCGTGGGGCTACCAGCCGGTGGGGCTGTATTCGCCCACCGCGCGCTTCGGCGACGCGCCGGGCTTCCGCCGCTTCGTCGACCGCTGCCATTCGGCCGGGCTGGGCGTGCTGCTCGACTGGGTGCCGGCGCATTTCCCGAGCGACGTGCACGGGCTGGCGCAGTTCGACGGCACCCACCTGTACGAATACGCCGACCCGCGCGAGGGCTTCCACAACGACTGGAACACGCTGATCTACAACCTGGGCCGCACCGAGGTGCGCAACTTCCTGGTCGGCAATGCGCTGTACTGGCTGGAGCGTTTCGACGTCGACGGGCTGCGCGTCGATGCGGTCGCGTCGATGCTGTACCGCGACTACAGCCGCGAGCCCGGCGAGTGGATTCCCAACGTGCACGGCGGGCGCGAGAACCTGGAGGCCATCGCCTTCCTGAAGCGCATGAACGAGGTGGTGGGTGTCGAGCGGCCGCAGGCGGTGACGCTGGCCGAGGAATCGACGGCCTTCCCGGCGGTGTCGCGGCCGACCTTCGCCGGCGGGCTGGGCTTCCACTACAAGTGGAACATGGGCTGGATGCACGACACGCTGAAGTTCATGGCGCGCGACCCGATCCACCGCCGGCACCACCACGACGAGATGACCTTCGGGCTGGTGTACGCCTTCAACGAGAACTTCGTGCTGCCGCTGTCGCACGACGAGGTGGTGCACGGCAAGGGCTCGCTGCTCGCCAAGATGCCGGGCGACCGCTGGCAGAAGTTCGCCAACCTGCGCGCCTATTTTGGCTTCATGTACGGGCACCCGGGCAAGAAGCTGCTGTTCATGGGCGGCGAGTTCGCGCAGGAGCGCGAGTGGGACCACGACCGCAGCCTCGACTGGCACCTGCTGGACGACGGCCTGCACGGGGGCATGCAGCGCCTGGTGCGCGACCTGAACCGCTTCTACCGCGCGGCGCCCGCGCTGTACGAGCAGGATTTCGTGCCGGCCGGCTTCGAATGGCTGGACCACCAGGACGCGGCGCATTCGGTGATCAGCTTCGTGCGGCATGCGCGCGACGGCCGCTCGATGGTGATGGTGGTCGTCAACCTGACGCCCACCGTGCACCACGGCTTTCGCATCGGCGTGCCGCGGGCCGGCGAGTACCGCGAGCGCATCAACACCGATTCGGCGTTCTATGGCGGCAGCAACGTGGGCACGCCGCTCGGCGCGGCGCGCTCGGAGGGCGTGCGCTGGCACGGGCGCGAGCAGTCGGTGCTGCTGACGCTGCCGCCCTTGGCCACCGTGTTCCTCGAGTGGACCGAAGGATGACGGAACTGCAACCGGGGCGCCCGTGGCCGCTGGGCGCGCACTGGGACGGCTACGGCATCAACTTCGCGGTCTTCTCCGAGCATGCGCAGGGCATCGACCTGTGCCTGTTCGACGACGCCGGCACGCAGCAGCGTTCGCGCACCGCGCTGCCCGGCCACACGCAATACGTCTGGCACGGCTACCTGCCCGGTGCGCAGCCGGGGCTGGTGTACGGGCTGCGCGCGCGCGGCTCGTGGCGGCCCGACCGCGGCTACCGCTTCAACCCGTACAAGCTGCTGCTCGACCCGTATGCGCGCGAGATCGTCGGCCACTTCGACTGGAACGCGCCGCACTTCGGCCAGGACCGGCAGGCCCCGCACGAGATGGACCTGCGCGACAACGGACCGCAGGCACTGAAGGCACGCGTGGTGCACGACCGCTTCGACTGGGGCGGCGACGTGCGCCCGTTCACGCCGGCGGCCGACACCGTGCTCTACGAGGTGCACGTCAAGGGCTTCACGAAGCTGCACCCCGGCGTGCCCGAGGCGCAGCGCGGCACCTATGCGGGCCTGGCCAGCGATGCGGCGATCGCCCACCTGCAGCGGCTGGGCGTCACGGCGGTCAGCCTGCTGCCGGTGCACCAGGCGCTCGACGAGGAACGGCTGGTGCGCATGGGCCTGCGCAACTACTGGGGCTACAACACCGTCGGCTTCTTCTGCCCCGATCCGCTGCTCGCGTCGGCCGCAGGAGGCGCCGCGGTGCGCGACGAGTTCCGGCAGATGGTGAAGCGGCTGCACCAGGCCGGCATCGAGGTGATCCTCGACGTCGTCTACAACCACAGCGCCGAGACCGACGAGAACGGGCCGACGCTGCATTTCCGCGGGCTGGACAACCTGGCCTACTACCGGCTGCGGGCCGACAACCGCGCGCTGTACGTCAACGACACCGGCACCGGCAACACGCTGGACCTGCGCCACCCGCGGGTGCTGCAGCTGGTGACGGACAGCCTGCGCTACTGGGTGTCGGAGATGCACGTCGACGGCTTCCGCTTCGACCTGGCGCCGGTGCAGGGCCGCGGCGAACACGGCTTCGACCGCAACGCGCCCTTCTTCCATGCCATCGCGCAGGACCCGCTGCTGTCGACCGTCAAGCTGATCGCCGAGCCCTGGGACATCGGCATCGGCGGCTACCAGCTGGGCCAGTTCCCGGTCGGCTGGGCCGAGTGGAACGACCGCTTCCGCGACACCGTGCGCAGCTTCTGGCTGCGCGGGCCGGGCACGCGCGGCGAGCTCGCGCAGCGGCTGTGCGCGTCGTCCGACGTGTTCCACCCGCGCGGACGGGCGCCGTCGGAATCGGTCAACTTCATCGTCGCGCACGACGGCTTCACGCTGGCCGACCTGGTGCGCTACGAGGCCAAGCACAACGAGGCCAACGGCGAAGGCAACCGCGACGGCCACGACCACAACCACAGCTGGAATGCCGGCGTCGAGGGGCCGAGCGACGACCCGGGCGTGCTGGCCCTGCGCGGGCGGCTGCAGCGCGTGCTGCTGGCCACGCTGCTGCTGGCGCAGGGCACGCCGATGCTGGCGGCCGGCGACGAGCTGGGGCACAGCCAGCGCGGCAACAACAACGCCTACTGCCAGGACAACGCGATCAGCTGGATCGCATGGACCGACACGGACGACGCGCTGGTCGCCTTCACCGAGCGCGTGCTGGCGCTGCGCCGCGAGCTGCGGCCGCTGGCCGACCGCTGGTACAGCGGCCTGCCCGATGCGCACGGCCGGGCCGACCTGGCGTGGCTGCAGGCCGATGGCACGCCGCTCGAAGGCGACGCCTGGAACGACCCGGCGCAGCGCGTGCTGGGCGCGTGCATCGGCGCACCGGGGCGCTCGGCGCAGCCGCTGCTGCTGCTGATGAACGGCGGCGACGTCGACGCGCCGTTCGCGCTGCCGGCGGGCACGTGGCGCGTGCTGCTGGACACGGCGGCGCTGACGTCGCAGCAGCCGATGGTGCAAACTCTGCTGGCGCTGGCGGCCCACAGCCTGGTGCTGCTGGTGCTGGAATCGTCTCCGAGACCCGAGGGCCCGCGACCATGAGATTCCCCCGTGCGAGCGGCGTGCTGCTGCACCCCACCTCGCTGCCCGGCCCGCACGGCAGCGGCGACTTCGGGCCGTCGGCCTGTCACTTCGTCGACTGGCTGGTGGCGGCAAAGCAGCGCCTGTGGCAGATGCTGCCGCTGGGCGGCATCGGGCCCGGCAACTCGCCGTACATGAGCAGCTCGGCCTTCGCGGGCAACGTGCTGCTGATCGACCTGGAAGAGCTGGGGCGCGAAGGCTGGCTCAGCCCCTACGAGCTGGCGCCGCCCGAAGGCATCGAGGCGCACCGCCTGAACTTCGCCGCCGTCCATCCCTTCCGCATGGACCGCCTGGCCCGCGCCGCGCAGCGCTTCGCCGCGACGACCACGCCGCAGCAGGCCGCCGAGCTGGCGGCCTTCTGCGAGCAGCACGCCAGCTGGATCGACGACTACGCGCTCTTCATGGCGCTGGCCGACCACCACGACTGGCAGCCCTGGTGCGACTGGGCCCCCGGGCTGGCGCGGCGCGAACCGGCCGCGCTGGCGGCGGCCCGCACGCAGCATGCCGGGCGCATCGCGTTCTGGAAGTTCTGCCAGTGGCGTTTCTTCAAGCAGTGGGAGCGGCTGAAGGACTATGCCAACAGCCGCGGCGTGCAGGTGATCGGCGACGCGCCGATCTTCATCGCCTACCAGAGCGCCGAGGTGTGGGCGCGGCAAGACCTGTTCGAGCTCGACGCGCAGGGCCGGCCGACGGTGGTGGCCGGCGTGCCGCCCGATTTCTTCAGCGCCACCGGCCAGCGCTGGGGCAACCCGCTGTACCGCTGGAGCGCGCATGCGGCCGAAGGCTATGCGTGGTGGGTCGAGCGCATCCGCCGCACCTTCGAGCTGGTCGACATCGTGCGCATCGACCATTTCCGCGGCTTCGCGAGCTACTGGGAGATCCCGGCCAGCGAGGAGACCGCCGTCAAGGGGCACTGGCGGCCCGGCCCGGGCGAGGCGCTGTTCGACGCGATCGCCAATGCGCTGGGCACGCTGCCCATCATTGCCGAGGACCTGGGCGTCGTGACGCCCGACGTCGAGGCGCTGCGCCACAGGTTCTCGCTGCCCGGCATGCGGATCCTGCACTTCGCGTTCGGCGGCGACAGCCGCAACCCTTTCCTGCCGCACAACCACCAGCCCGACACCGTGGTCTACGCCGGCACGCACGACAACGACACCAGCGTCGGCTGGTGGGCCAGCGCGACGCCGGCCGAGCGCGAGCACGCTATGGCCTACCTGCCGACCAACGGCGAGGACATCGCCTGGGACCTGATCCGCAGCGCCTGCGCATCGGTGGCCGATACCGCGGTGCACCCGATGCAGGACGTGCTGCGCCTGGCCGGCGCCGACCGCATGAACTTCCCCGGCAAGCCCTCGGGCTACTGGGAGTGGCGTTTCAGCTGGGACCAGGTGAAGCCGGCGCATGCGCAGGAGCTGGCGCTGCTGTGCCGGCTGTATGGCCGGGATGGCCTGCCGCCGGCGCACTGAGGCTTCGGATCGCGCGACAGCACTGCGCGCGGCGGCGCTGCCGCCCGGCCGGCGACGCCGATCATGGGGCCACACCCCGTTCTCGTGACCGCCTCGCTGCCGATCGCCTCCCCGCGACCGGCAACGGAATTGCCCTTCCCGCAATCCAGCCGAGGTCTCTCATGCCGCTTCCATCGCTCCCCAGCTCGCCACGCACATCACCCCCCGTTTCCAGCACGCCCCTGCCGCTGCCGCCCAGCCGCGTCACACCCACGCCGGCGCGCCCGAACAGCGCGCTGGCCACGGGCCATGCCGACCTGGGCCCGCTGCGTCGCACGCGCTCGAACCCCGAGACCTCGGCGGCGCAGCGCCCACGCACCAGCGCCTCGCTGCAGCCGCTGGCGCCTCTCGCACCGGCCGACCCTGCGTCCATCGCGCACGCGTCGATGGAGCTGTTCGACGTGCTGGACGACCCGGCCCAGGCGCCACAGCGCAAGCTGATCGCCCGCATCGGCGACGACGTGATGAAGGGCATGCGCTTCGTCGCCAACAACGAGGCCACGTCGGCGACCGGCCAGGCGCTGAACAGCGTGGCCAACATCGCGGCGCGCAACCTGATCAGCGTGGGCCTGACGACCGAAGTGCGGCAGCTGATGACCGCGGTCTTCAAGGCCGGCTTCGACAAGCACCTGTCGCCGCAGGCGCAGACGGCGCTCGCGATGACGGTGATCGCGGTGCCGATGCTGCTGAACCTGGTCGGTGCCTATGCCGACCACCATGACGGTACCGGCACCGCGCGCTCGTGGGCCGGGCGCGGCATGAACCTGGCGCTGGGCATCTCGGCGGTGGCGCTGGCGGCGACGGCCGGAACGACCGCGGACAACGCCGCGCAGTGCGTCTCGACCGTCATCTACTGCGCGATCCGCGATGCGGTGCAGGCCAGCCTGCGCCTGCCGGACGACAGCGACGGCCAGCACCTGGCCGCGGTCGGGCTGACCGGCGCGCTGTACGTGCCGAACCAGCTGGCGGTGAACCGCGGCATGACGGTGTACGGCTCACCGTCGGGTGCGTCGGCGGCGGGCCGGATCGGCGAGCGGGCCGGCAAGGACGTGGTGCGCGCCGGCATCAACACCGCCGGCGAGACGGTGGACGACGTGGTCGACATGGCGTTGCACGCGATGCTGCAGGGCAAGCCGTTCAAGGTGCGGCTGGAGGCCGGCCTGCCGACCGCGCAACAGGCGATGGACAAACTGCTGCGCATGGGCTCGGCGCGGCCGGCGGTCTTCATCAGCAGCCTGCTGCTCAACAACCTGGTCGACCAGTGCCTGGTGGCGCTGCCGCCGGAGCAACGCCAGGGGCTGCTGTCGACGATCACCGCGGCGGTGCCGGGCGCCGACAAGTGCCTGGTGCCATCGACGCTGCTGACGAAGGCGGGCATCAGCATGGTGTCGGACGTGACCTTCGCGACGCTGATCGGGCTGCTGCGGATTCCGCAGGTGCTGCAGGCCGGGCAGAAGGACAGGCCCGCGCCGGCGGAGCGCAGCGAGGCTTGAGGCCCGGAATGAAAAAGGCCGCCCGAAGGCGGCCTTTCATCAAGCGCAGAACAGAACCTGGCTCAGCGCACCACGGCGATCTGCTCGCGCTTCTCACCCTTGTAGGTGAAGAGCGTCAGCGCGCCGTTCTTGATGTCGCCCTTCTCGTCGAACGAGATGGTGCCCGTCACGCCCTTGTAGCCTTCGGTCTTGGCCAGCACCGGCAGGTACTTGGCCGGGTCGGACGAACCGGCCTTGACCATCGCGGCGACCATCACGTTGACGGCGTCATACACGTACGGGGCGTAGATCTGCACGTCGGCGCCGAACTTCTTCTTGAAGTCTTCGCGGAACTTGTCCATGCCGACCTTCTGCGTGCCTTCGACACCACCGGCTTCCGCGCACACCACCTGACCGTCGGCCATCGCGCCAGCAGCCAGCTTCGGCAGCTCGCCCGAGCAGATGCCGTCGCCGCCCATGAACTTGGCGTTGATGCCCAGCTGCTTCATCTGGCGGATCATCGGGCCGGCCACGGCGTCCATGCCGCCGTAGAACACGACGTCCGGGTTCTTCGACTTGATCTGGGTCAGGATGGCGGTGAAGTCGGTCGCCTTGTCGGTCGTGAACTGGTGCGACACGGTGCTGCCGCCCGCGCCCTTCACGCCCTTCTCGAACTCGTCGGCCACGCCCTGGCCGTAGGCGGTGCGGTCGTCGATGACGGCGATCGACTTGCCCTTCAGTTCCTTGACGGCATAGCGGCCCAGCGTGCCGCCCAGGTGCACGTCGTCAGCCACCACGYGGAAGGTGGTCTTGTAGCCGTTGCGGGTGAACTTGGGGTTGGTCGCCGACGGGCTGATCTGCGGAATGCCGGCGTCGCTGTAGACCTTGGACGCGGGAATCGAGGTGCCCGAGTTCAGGTGGCCGACCACGCCATTGACCTTGGAGTCGACCAGCTTCTGGGCGACGGCCGTGCCTTGCTTCGGATCGCCGGCATCGTCTTCGGCCTGCAGCTCGAGCTTGACCTTCTTGCCGCCGATCGTCACGCCCTTGGCGTTCAGCTCGTCGATGGCCATGCGTGCGCCGTTCTCGTTGTCCTTGCCCAGGTGGGCGATGCCGCCGCTGGTCGGGGCAACGTGGCCGATCTTCACGACTTCCTGGGCGGACACCGCACCGGCGAACAGGGTCGCGGCGGCGACGGCCAGGACATTGAGCTTGTATTGCATGCAAAAACCTCCGGGGTTTGAAAAGAGATGACGGGTGAGGAGTAGTCAGCCTCAGCGGGCGCAACGTTACCCGAAAAAAATCCGCGTCCATTGCGGGAATCCTCGGGGCACGTTGTGCGATGTCCTCAGTGGGACGGGGTTGGGCTCGCTGAAGACATGACCCATGAACGAGCAAGTTCCGGGCCGCGTTGATAGGGAATACCAGGGCCCCCCAGTCGCTTCGCTCCTGCCCCCAAGGGGCGCCACCCCAGGTGCCCGGCAAAGCCGGTTCACCGGGGCGTTGCTTGATCGGCCTCAACGACCTCGCTGGCGTTGAAGCTCTTGCGCGACCGCACGGCTGACGATCTCGCGCAGCGTGGTCGCGAGCTCGTTGCGCGTGTCGCGTATCAATGAATCGGCGATGCGTGCCAACGTCGGCGCCAGCATCTCGCGCAGGCGGTATTCGAAGACCAGGTCGAGCTGGCGCTGCACGTCCATCAGCACGCGCTGCACCACCAGTTCTTCGTTGATCGGCGCAGCAACGGGCGCCGCCGGCGGCGCCGACCGCGGCATCGTCGCGGCGGCGGCCGGCCTCGCGACGTGCGAGACAGGCGGCGGCGGTGGCAGGGCAGCCGGTGCCGTTGGCGCAAACGATGGCGCTGCATCGGCGACCTCGCCCACCGGAATACCCGCGTCGCGTTCGGTGGGCACGACCTCCGTCAGCACCGGGAGCCGGTGCGGCGGCTGCTGGCGTGGCGGCGTGCTCACCCAGCCTCCTGCGCCACGTCGTGCTTGATGATCGGGTAGCCGCGGTCGGCGTAGTGCTTCCAGCGCGCACGGCCGGCCTGGCGGTCTTCGCCGTCGCGCGAGACCAGCTCGATCACGCGGGTGAAGCTCTCGAAGCCCTCGGCCAGCTCATCGCCCAGGTTCAGCAGGATCTCGTGGTGCGGCGCGTCGGCCAGCCGGTCGACCAGCCACACCGGCGTGTGCGCCAGGCGTGGCGCCAWCGGCTGGCCGGCGCGTGCATGCACATGGGGCACGAAGTCGGTCGGCTCGAACACCCACAGCTGCTTGTCGAGGCGCCCGAGCACCGCGGCGGGGCCTGCCACCACCACCCGTGCACCGCGGCGAGTCGCCTTGCGCAGCAACCTGCACGCATAGCCCAGCCGATCGGGCACGTTGAAGTGGAAGCTGACCTCGGTCATGTACGGCCCCCCAGTCGCTTCGCTCCTGCCCCCGAGGGGCGCCTCCCCTCGGCCCGGCGGAGCCGGATCCTGGGGAGTTGCTGGATGGGGCAACGTGGAGCGGATTGCGGCATCGCTCGGGGTGGTTACTTCGCCTGCGACAGCACGAAGTGGGTCAGCAGCGGCACCGGACGGCCGGTCGCACCCTTGGCGGCGCCCGACTTCCAGGCCGTGCCGGCGATGTCGAGGTGCGCCCAGCGGTACTTGGCCGTGAAGCGGCGCAGGAACATCGCCGCCGTGATCGCACCGCCGGCGCGCGGGCCCACGTTGCCCATGTCGGCGAAATTGCTCTTCAGCGCCTCGTCGTACTCCTCTTCCAGCGGCATGCGCCAGGCCGGGTCGAGCGCGCCCTGGCCAGCCGCCAGCAGCTCGCCGGCCAGCACGTCGTCGGCAGTGAAGAGGCCCGAGTTGTGGTGCCCGAGCGCGATCACGCAGGCGCCGGTCAGCGTCGCGATGTCGACCACCACCGCGGGCTTGAAGCGCTCGGCGTAGGTGAGCGCATCGCACAGGATCAGCCGCCCTTCGGCGTCGGTGTTCAGGATCTCGATCGTCTGCCCCGACAGGCTGGTGACGACGTCGCCCGGCTTCACCGCGCTGCCGCTGGGCATGTTCTCGCAGGCCGGGATGATGCCGACCAGGTTCAGCTTCGGCTTCAGCTCGGCCACCGCGCGCAGCGTGCCCAGCACGCTCGCGGCGCCGCCCATGTCGAACTTCATCTCGTCCATCTCGGCGGCCGGCTTGATCGAGATGCCGCCGGTGTCGAAGGTGATGCCCTTGCCGACCAGCACCACCGGCGCCTGCGTCTTGGCCGCCCCCTCGTAGCGCGCGACGATGAAACGCAGCGGCTCGTCGGAGCCCTGGGCCACCGCGAGGAACGAGCCCATGCCGAGTTTCTCGACCGCCTTGCGGTCCAGCACCTCGACCTTCAGGCCGAAATCCTTGCCCAGCTTCTTCGCCTGCTCGGCCAGGAAGGTGGGCGTGCAGTGGTTGCCGGGCCGGTTGGCGCATTCGCGCGCCAGCGTAACGCCGGCGGTCACCGCCTGGCCGCGGGCCAGCCCGGCCTGCACGGCCTTGGCCTGCGCCTTGTCGCAGACCAGCGTGACCTTGGCGATCACCGGCGCGGCGGGCGCGCTCGGCTTGGTGTGGCGGTAGACGTAGGTGACGTCGCCCGCAGCAGCGACCAGCGCCTCGGCATGCTGCTCGCCCAGTTCGCCGACCGCGCCCAGCGCGACCGCGACGTGCTTAGCACCCAGGCCCTTCAGCTGCGACAGGCCGTTGGCGACCGCGGCCTTGAAGGCCTTGCCGGTGCCCGACGCGGCGCAGGCGACGACGACACGGGGCGCCTTCACGCCGGCCACCCGGTGCAGGTACAGCGCACGGCCGGCCTTCAGCGCGAAGTCGCCCTGCGCGATGGCTTCGTTGATCGGTGCCGCGAGCTTCGCGTCGAGCGCGCCGTCGATCGTGCTGCCGACCACCACCAGCAAGGCATCGGCTTGCAGCGACGAGAGATTGCCGGGGGACGAAACCTGATGTCGAAAGTCCATAATGCCTTCCAGTCCAGAATCCAACGATGTTATTCGATTCCTCCCTGAGGCGAGACCTCGCGCGCACATTCGGCGCCACGCTGGTGGTGATCCTCACCATCGTGCTGACGATGATGCTGATCCGCACCCTCGGGCAGGCCGCCCTCGGGCGCGTCGCGCCGCAGGACGTGGTGCTGCTGCTGGGCTTCGTCGCGCTGGCGCAGCTGCCGACGATGCTGAGCCTGTCGCTGTTCATCGCCACCGTCTCCACGCTGACGCGCATGTACCGCGACAGCGAGATGGCGATCTGGTTCGCCAGCGGCGTCGGGCTGTCGCGCTTCGTGCGGCCGGTGCTGCGCGTGAGCTGGCCGGTGCTGCTGGTGGTGGCGCTGCTGGCGCTGTTCGTGTGGCCGTGGATGAACGCGCGCAGCGCCGAGCTGCGCGAGCGCTTCGAGCGCCGCTCCGACCTGTCGCGCGTGACGCCCGGCCAGTTCCAGTCGTCGCGCGACGGCTCGCGCACCTTCTTCATCGAGCGTGACAGCGAGGACGGCCGCACCGGCCGCAACGTCTTCATCCTGACCGCGCAACCCGGCAAGGAATCGGTCACGTCGGCGCGCAGCGGCCACATCGAGAACACCGACGACGACCGCTTCCTGGTGCTCGACAGCGGCCAGCAGAACGAGCAGAACCTGCGCAGCGGCGAAAAGAGCCTGGCGAGCTTCCAGACCTACAAGGTGCAGGCCGGCGAACGCGTGCTGAGCAGCGCCACCGCACCGCCGCCGAAGGCCCGGCCCACCATCGAGCTGCTGCTCGAGCCCACGCCGGCCGCGCAGGGCGAACTGACCTGGCGCCTCGGCCTGTCGCTCGGCGCCGCCAACCTGCTGCTGCTGGCGATCGGGCTGTCGGCCACGCAGCCGCGGCGCGCCAGCAACTGGAACCTGCTGTTCGCGCTGCTCAGCTTCGTCGTCTACTACAACCTGATCAACCTGTCGCAGGCCTGGGTGGCCGGCGGCAAGATGGGCATGGGCACCGTGCTGGTGCTGATGCACGGCGGCGCCCTGATGGCCGCGCTGGCCCTGCTCTGGTGGCGCGACAACGGCACGCACTGGACGATGCTGCACCGCGGCGGCGGCAACGGTGGATCGGGCGGCCGCCTGAAGCAGCGCGTCGAACAGGCCTGCAAGAAGTGAAGACCACCGGATGAAAACCGTTCGTCGCCTGCTCTATGCCGATATCGTGTCGTCGGTCGCCTTCGTCGCCGTCGCCTTCCTGTCGCTGTTCTTCTTCATCGACTTCGTCGACGAGCTGGCCGACATCGGCAAGACCTGGACCGCGCTGCACGCCGCGGTGTACTCGCTGCTCGAGCTGCCGGGCCACCTGTACGAGCTGTCGCCGATCGCGGTGCTGATCGGCACCATCTACGCGCTGTCGCGCCTGGCGCAGTCGTCCGAGTTCACCGTGCTGCGCACCGGCGGGCTGGGCCCGGGGCGCGCGCTGTTCCTCCTCACCGGGCTGGGCATGGCCTTCGGCGTGCTGACCTTCGTGGTCGGCGACTACCTGGCCCCGCTCAGCGAACGCGGCGCAGCGCAGCTGCAGGCGCGCTACAAGGGCGGCTTCAGCCTCGGCATCACCGGCGCCTGGCTGAAGGACCACCGCGTGACGCCCGAGGGCGAGCGCTCGTACTCGGTCAATGTCGGCAGCGCGGCCGCCGGCGGCGTGCTGCTGAACATCCGCATCTTCGAATCCGACGGCAACGGCCGGCTGCTGCGCCGCATCAGCGCGGCGCGCGGGCACGTCAACAGCAACGACAGCTGGTCGCTGCAGGAGGTCAACCTGACCGACTGGCGCGATGCGGCCAGCGGCGGCTTGGTGATCTCGCAGCAGATGCCGGCCTACGAATGGGCGAGCTCGCTGCCGGCCAATGTGGTGGCGGCGGCCGTGCTGCCCGAAGGCTCGATGTCGACGCTGGAGCTGTTCCGCTACATCACCCACCTGTCCGACAACGAACAGGCGGCGCAGCGGCACGAGATCCAGTTCTGGAAGCGCGCACTGTACCCGCTGGCCTGCCTGGTGATGGTGGCGCTGGCCCTGCCCTTCGCCTACCTGCACGCGCGCGCCGGCGGCGTGAGCCTGAAGGTGTTCGGCGGCATCATGCTCGGCATCAGCTTCGTGCTGCTGAACAACGTCGCGGCACACCTGGGGCTGCTGCAGAACTGGACGCCGTGGATCGTCGCGGCGACCCCGAGCGCGATCTACCTGATGCTGTCGCTGGCCGCCTTCAGCTGGCTGGTCCGCTACCGATGAGCCGCGGCCTGCTGCTGTTCGCCCACGGCGCGCGGGATCCGAACTGGGCGCTGCCGTTCGAGGACGTCGCCGCGCGCGTTCGGGCCGCGCATCCCGGCGTGCCGGTGATGCTGGCCTTCCTCGAGTTCATGGAACCCGACGTGCGCAGCGCCGGCCGACGCCTGGCCGGACAGGGCTGCACCCGGGTCGACGTGCTCCCCCTGTTCCTCGGTGCCGGCGGCCACGTGCGCAAGGACCTGCCCGAGCTGCTGGCCGAACTGGCCGGCGCCCACCCCCGCGTCAGCTGGCAACTGCACCCCGCCGTCGGCGAACTCGACCCCGTCATCGCCGCGATGGCCCGCGCCGCCGGCGCCCTGCTCGACGCATCCACAGACACGAAGTGATTTAATCCGGGCAATCCACAGATTGCATCGGAATATGAACCTGCACCAGTTCCGGTTCGTCCAGGAGGCGGTTCGCCGCAACCTGAACCTGACCGAGACCGCCAAAGCGCTGTTCACCTCGCAGCCCGGCATCTCCAAGGCCATCCTCGAACTCGAGGACGAGCTCGGCGTCGACATCTTCGCGCGCCACGGCAAGCGGCTGCGCCGCATCACCGAGCCCGGCGCCGAGGTGCTGAAGTCGATCGAGGTGATCATGCGCGAGGTCGGCAACCTGAAGCGCATCGGCGAGGAGTTCTCGAAGCAGGACGCCGGCACGCTGTCGATCGCCACCACGCACACCCAGGCGCGCTACTTCCTGCCCGAGCCGGTGGCCCAGCTGCGCAAGCGCTTCCCCAAGGTCAACATCAGCCTGCACCAGGGCGCGCCGGCCCAGGTGGCGCAGATGGTGATCGAGGAGGTGGCCGACATCGGCATCGCCACCGAGGCCCTCTCCGACCACGAAGAGCTCGTCACGCTGCCCTGCTACGAATGGCAGCATGCCATCGTGATGCCGGCCGGCCACCCGCTGGCCCAGCTGGAGCGCATCACGCTCGAAGACCTGGCCCAGCAGCCGCTGGTGTCGTACCACCCGTCGTTCAGCGGCCGCACGCGCGTCGACCAGGCCTTTGCGGCGCGCAAGCTCAAGCCCAACATCGTGCTCGAGGCGATCGATGCCGACGTGATCAAGACCTACGTGCGCCTGGGCATGGGCGTCGGCGTGCTGGCCGAGATCGCGGTGCGCGACGACCCGCCGAACGGCGACCTGGTGTCGCGCCCGGCCGGCCACCTGTTCGGCCAGAACCTGACCCGCGTCGCGTTCAAGCGCGGCGCCTATTTGCGAAACTTCGTCTACGCCTTCGCCGAGATGCTGTCCGACCGGCTCAACCGCCCCTTGATCACGCGCGCGATGGGTGGCGACCCTGCCGGCCACGGCCACGACTACCAGCTCTGACCTGCCAGCTCCGACCCCTACCACCAGCCTTGACCATGCGAACTCCTCCGATCGAGAGCCGCCTGCCCCAGGTGGGCACCACCATCTTCACCGTGATGTCGGCGCTGGCCCAGCAGCACGATGCGGTCAACCTGGGCCAGGGCTTCCCCGACTTCGACTGCGACCCGAAGCTGCTCGACGCCGTGACCGGCGCGATGCACCGCGGCCTGAACCAGTACCCGCCGATGGCCGGCGTGCTGCCGCTGCGCGAAGCGGTGGCGGCGAAGATCGCGACCCTGTACGGCCACGCCTACGACCCGGCCCACGAGATCACGATCACCGCCGGCGCCACGCAGGCCATCATCACCGCGGTCCTGGCCATCGTGCACCCGGGCGACGAGGTGATCGTGCTCGACCCCTGCTACGACAGCTACGAGCCCAACATCACGCTGGCCGGCGGCACCGCGGTGCACGTGCCGTTGATGCCGAGGACGTTCCGGCCGGATTTCGAGCGCATCCGCGCGGCGCTGTCGCCGCGCACCCGCGCCATCATCATCAACACGCCGCACAACCCGAGCGCCACCGTCTGGAGCGCCGCCGAGATGCAGCAGCTGGCCGAGCTGCTGCGCCCGACCGACGTGTTCGTGATCGCCGACGAGGTCTACGAGCACATGGTGTTCGACGGCGCGCAGCACGAAAGCGTGGCCCGGCACCCCGAACTGGTGGCGCGCAGTTTCATCGTCTCGAGCTTCGGCAAGACCTACCACGTGACCGGCTGGAAGGTCGGCTACGTGGCCGCGCCGGCGGCGCTGACGGCCGAGTTCCGCAAGGTGCACCAGTTCAACGTCTTCACCGTCAACACACCGGTGCAGCACGGGCTGGCCGACTACATGGCCGATCCGGCGCCCTACCTGGAGCTGCCGGCCTTCTACCAGCGCAAGCGCGACCTGTTCCGCGCCGGGCTGGCGGCGAGCCGGCTGCAGCTGCTGCCGAGCGCCGGCAGCTACTTCCAGAGCGTCGACTACTCGGCGGTCAGCGACCTGCCGGAAGAAGGTTTCTGCCGCTGGCTGACGCGCGAGGTCGGCGTCGCGGCGATCCCGGTGTCGGTGTTCTATGCGGGCGGCTTCGAGCAGAAGCTGGCGCGCTTCTGCTTCGCGAAGAAGGACGAGACGCTGCAGCGCGCGATCGAGCGGCTGGCGGCGCTGTGAGCGTGCGGGATCCCGGATTGCGCTGCGCTTCATCCGGGCTACGG